>JANOUH010000125.1:0-4097 GCA_031416795.1 Cytophagales bacterium
GGGAAGGCTTTGGAACAAAAGTCTACCTGAAAACAAAAGGAACACTGCAGTATCAATATTTTTCACCCTTCCGGGGATATCTTTCATCAGTAGAACCATTTTTACACTTTGGACTAAGTCAGAATAATATCGTTGATAGTCTTGAAATTATCTGGCCTGATGGAAAATATCAATTGCTTACTAAAGTGAATACAAACCAATTGATCAAAGTCTCCTACAAAGACGCTGACAAAAGACCGGAAAAAATTACTCCTGCAACCAAAACACTTTTTAAAGCAACAGACGAAACAGGAATTGACTTTCTTCATAAAGAAAATCCTTTTATAGATTTTAAAGTGCAGCCCTCCATACCTCATATGAATTCTCGCTATGGACCTGGCATTGCTGTGGGCGATGTTAATGGTGATGGGCTGGAAGATTTTTATATCGGTGGCGCGGCAACTTACGCTGGTGGTTTATTCATTCAAAACACAGAAGGAAAATTTAATCATCAGCGTTCAACAGGTATTGATAGTTTAGCTGAAGATACAGGCGTATTGTTCTTTGATGCGGATATGGATGGAGATCTTGATCTATACATCGCCAGTGGTGATACCGAACAGGCGAGTAACGCTCCTATCTATCAGGATCGTTTTTTTATCAACGATGGCAAAGGAAATTTTAGCCTTGCCCAAAATGCATTGCCTGCCGAAACAACCAGTGGATCATGCATAGTGGCTGCCGATTATGATCGTGATGGAGATCTTGATCTATTCATTGGTGGAAGAGTTACACCAGGAAAATATCCGATGCCTGCCGAAAGTTTTTTATTACGCAACGATACTAAAAACGGAATGCCAAAATACACAAACATCACAAAAGAAGTCATGCCCAATATAAATCAATCTGGCATGGTGAGCGCTGCATTGTGGAGCGACTATGATAACGATGGCTGGATGGATCTGGTGATTACCGGAGAGTTTTTGCCAATCCAATTTTACAGAAACAACAATGGAAAATTTGAAGAATCAAAAGATCTTGATAATTCTTCTGGTTGGTGGAATTCCCTTGCTGCCGGTGACTTTGATTTAGACGGAGACATCGATTATGTAGCGGGCAATCTTGGATTAAACAGTCATTTCAAAGCCACCGCAAAAGAACCCCTTTGCATTCACGCCAAAGATTTTAATAAGGATGGCCGCATCGATCCGATCATGAGCTACTACACACAAGGGGTAAACTATATCGGACATCCGAGAGATGTTCTCATCGATCAAATAAATACGATGCGCGGAAGATTCAGGACTTTTACGGCCTACTCAGATGCTACGTTCGATCAATCATTTCTGCCTGAAGAATTAGATGATGCTTACGTTGTTTGTGCGCAGACTTTCGCCAGCAGCTACATAGAAAATCTGGGTAATGGAAAATTTGAAATGAAAGCTCTTCCGCTCATGGCACAAGTTGGACCTATCTATGGAATGGTAACAGAAGATTTTGACAATGATGGAAATCTAGATGTCCTTCTTAGTGGAAACTCCTATGCACCAGAAGTTCTTTCGGGTAGAGATGATGCCCTGATTGGACTTCTATTGAAAGGAGATGGAAAAGGAAATTTCATTCCCGTCCATAATACCAAAAGTGGTTTCGTATCAGATCTGGATTCAAAGGGAATGGCAAAAATTATTCTCGCCAACGGCCAGAGTTTAATTGTGGTTGGAAACAATTCGAATAAAACAAAATCATTTATTGATCAAATACCGGCAAATTACGTGCGAGCCAATACCAACGATGTAACTGCTACGGTCACGTTATCAGATGGGAGAAAGTATCGTCATGAATTTCAGTATGGATCTACTTACTTGTCCAATTCGAGTCGCTCGTTAAAATTGTCTCCGAAAATTTCGGCTATAACGATTACCGACTACCAGGGAAATGAAAGGTCGATTCAAATAAATAAGTAATAAACCTGAATGAAGTTTCACCAATCGGTTACGTCTTTTTGTTTTTGGACGAGGTGATCAGAAGCGCCATGCCAAATAAGAAAATCGGAATGCAGATGTACTGATCGATTGTTAAAGGAACGTTCTTGATTAGTGGTCTTGTTAACACATTCATGAACTCGTTCATGAAATGAATGCCGCTGATTGACATGATTACCAGACCAGCTATTCTTCCTGCCGGAAGTTTTTTAAGGTGCTTATTCCAATATCGGATTAAGACAATCATTAAAATAAGAAAAATAACACCTTCATAAAGTTGAAGAGGATGTCGGGCTAACCCGATCGTTTGAATGCGTGCCATGTAATTATTTGCGGTATCAACAAAAATAGTATAGTGCAATGGCTCTGTTCCAGGCTCAAAAATCTGATCTGATAATTCAAATAAATACGTTTTAACATCTCCAATCAGAAACTCATTGACCAATTGCTCCGTGGCTCCATCTTTAAAAAAGACATAAGCGATCAGTGGCTCATAGCCAACGCCCTCATGAAGCATTGCTTTCCCATTCTTCACTGAAACGGTATCGAGCGGATTTTCGCCATTAGGATTTCGCATGGCACAGCAAGGTACTTTTAGCAGACCCTTTTCTATTTTATCAACAGCCAAAATACCTATCGGTGAATCGGTGGGCTTTCCAAAATATTCAGATTGAAACACGTTCCCGACACGAAGAAAAATAATGATTACGAGCATCAGAAATAATCCTTTATCGAGCAACCATAAAAACGGTCTGCTTTTAAGTTTGCCGTAAATCAGTAAGATGATGATTGCACCGGCTATAGCTCCCAGCATAGAAAACTGACCGATACCCACGAACTTAAAACCTGAACTAAATTCGAAGGGGAAAAAAATTTGAGTCGGCTTATTGAAAAGAATATCAGGCTCAATAAACGCAACATAAAAAAGGCGTGCGCCTATAATCGCTCCGACCAAAGTGAAATTAAAAACCGATCCCACTTCGCCAGAACTAGCGCCCTCTTTCTTATTCATATAAAAGAGAAGCTTCCTTCCGGCCAAAACTCCAATCACCAATAAAACGGTCAACCATTTAAGTTGAAATGGCCCAAAGGAGAACATGTCGGGATTAATATTCCAAATGAAGTTCAATATCATAGCTAATCAAATCAATGTACAAGTGGGTCACAAAGTAAAGATTCTTTAGCGAGTTTGCCATTGAATAACCGCTTGAAAAAAACAAATATTAATTGGGTCAACTCAATAGAAAGGTTCTTAAATTACTGTCGATTATCTCTTAGCATATCAGTCGATTATATGAAAAAAATCTGCCTCACGCTGCTCTCCTTAATGATATTTCATCTTGTGAACGCGCAGTCCACAGCGTCAGTAAAGGAAAGCATCAAAACATTCAAGACTTATCCCTTCAGCGACCCCAATCCAATTCCATCCAAAAGTCTGATCTACCCCTACTTCCGGTTTGATGGCTTCACAGATAAGCCCGTGGATAAGCAGTGGAAGGTGGTGGAACTTGAAAATCAATACATCAAATTGATGGTTTTGCCAGAAGTAGGAGGAAAAATTTGGTCAGCCTGGGAAAAATCAACAGGACTTCCTTTCATCTACAATAATCAGGTAGTAAAGTTTCGAGATGTAGCGATGCGTGGCCCGTGGACCAGCGGAGGAATTGAACCAAACTATGGGATCATCGGGCATACACCCAATTGTGCAACACCGGTAGATTATCGAATAGAAAATAAACCCGATGGAAGTGTGAGTTGCTATGTTGGCACATTTGATAAACTGACACAAACGTTCTGGACCATTGAAATAAATCTTCCCTCCGACAAAGCCTACTTTACTACACGATCCACCTGGCACAATGGAAATTCTTTAGAGCAACCCTACTACACCTGGATGAACGTAGGCATGCCAGCAAAAGGGAACCTCGAGTTTGTATTTCCCGGAACTCGCTACATTGGCCACGAAGGAGAATACGCCAGTTGGAAAATCAATGAAGACAACAAAAAGGATATTTCATTTTATGAACAAAATAACTTTGGAACGTATAAGTCTTATCATGTCTTTGGCAGTTACACCGATTTCTTTGCATCATTTTATCACGATCAAAACTTTGGTATGGGGCATTACTCCTTGTA
>JANOUH010000126.1:0-6287 GCA_031416795.1 Cytophagales bacterium
AGTCAAGGAACCCTTAATCGTATTTCTTTTAAGATGTAAACAGGAAATTTGATAAAACAAAAGTGAAAAATTTTAAAACGGGTTTTTAGAGACTCCCTTAAAATATAAGGTCCCTTATCGTGGAATCTATATCGGAGTTGAGCCCATGTACCTGGTAAAGAGTGCAGAAACTCCAAAGTATCGATATGGCCCAGGATTAGGTGTTTTGTTTGGTTTCCAATATTTAATTAAGGATAGAATCTCGCTAGGCCTTGAAGCAGACGTGATGTACGTACAAAACCTAAACAGGAATTCTACAAAGTATCGTGGTTATTCACACCCAAGCGAAAGGTACTTCTATTTATTTTCATGCGTTAAGGTTGGAATAAAATTGCGAAAGTAAGCCGATAGCAGGTAAAAAGAGGATTGACAACCCAATAGGTAACTCACACCAAAACCTTCACTACGATTCAGAAACCGTAAACTTAATTATGTGGAGTACGTAATTGCGCCAAATAATTTGCCCCAAAAATGATTACCGGATTTTCCATGGCGCAAAGGTAACAGACAAACAGGTATTTATGATAAAAATCAGAAAATATGAAGTAGGACAGTATTGTTTAAGTAGCGTCATTTGCTTCGCGATAAATCATCTCATTAAAGCGTTCTAGTATTGCTTCATAAAAAGCCGAAATGAAGAACACTAAATCCTATACCCCTAGATATATTCTAACTTTCCTGGCAACTGTTTTAGCATCCTTTAACATATTTAGCCAAAATGATAACAGACCATTAACTAAAATAGGTGGATATACTACTTTTAAAGAAGCACCCACAATTATTTTTAATCTGGAACAGGAAAGAGTTTTCATGAAACACAAGTCCTTTACAAGTGGCCCGCGCATTGATTATTATAAGTTCAATCCATTTTTCACGCCTACAAAATTTTCATTTGGAACTGAAAATCTAATCCTCGCATATGAAGTAAAAGTTTACCCGTTTTATTTTAAATCACACAAAACCTATCAAGGTTTTTTTCTTGGCATAGACCTCTGCTATTTCACCCCGATAAACAAGAAATATTTCTACGGACCTGGTGCGGGAGCATTAATAGGGTATCAATATGTATTCAGAAATAAATTTTCGCTTGGTGTTGAAGGAAGTGTGATTTATATGCAAAATGTCAATAAGTCGTCTCCATTTAGAAAAAATCCGGAAGACAGGTATTTTTATATTATTCCAAGTATTAAAGCAGGACTGAAGTTAGGCGCCAAGAAAACCAATTCGAATTAAGCTATTACTTAAAACCCATTACCATTTTAATTCCACTCATTCTGTCACACACATAATTAATCAGAGGATTGCGGTATGAAATGACAAAAATCAAAAAAGGAAGGAAGCCCACACGGTAGCGCGAAAGTGTGCCCAGGTTGGGCGTGGATAATGCGAGAAAAATACAAAGCAGTGCTATATACATTATTGTTGAAAGCAGGAGAAGCCTATGAGAGCTCTTCCTTCTAAAGCCGCTCAAGGCGGATACCAAAAGAATGGTAATCACTAAGTTTTCTAAAGAGGCTAAAATTGCCGTCATCCCAGATGCCTCCCAAACAAACGGACGAAGTAATCCTGAAAACAGCGCCCACGGTGAATTAAGAATGACGCTTGCCCAACTCGCATGTAGATTATAAAAGTGAATCAGTCCATCATCCGCAGAAATCCTGATGAAGTCATCGTGATTGGTAATGAGCACTTGCAAAAAACGATGCAAATAAAAGTTGGGATGTAGTAAGCTTGCCATTCCACACAAAAAAGTAAAAATGGCGAACCAACTTAGGGTTTTATACTTTTTAAAAAATGAAACCCTTTTACTTAATAAGAACACTATCACGAAAGTAAATACTACCGCACCGAACAATGCTGTCCAATAGTATTTCAGATTCCAGGCTACGTAAAAACCATAGAGTGCTATCATCCATTCTGTCCACAATATCTTTTGCTGATGAATGAATTTCAGGAAGAGACCCGCAATAAAATAAATTCCGGCAAGAGCCAACGTTTCTTTGATCAGGCCAGCACTCCAAAAGATAATGGAAGGAAAAAACAAAAAAGAAAGTGAAGCCGCTTGCCATGAGTTTTCAAAGATGCTTGTAATCACGATAAACAAATACCAGGAAGCGAGAAAAGCAATGAGTGAAAAGTATGATGCGCTAATCCAATAGTTATTACCTCCCATCCATGAAAAAACACTCATGAACTTAACCAGAAAAAGAGATCGCGGCTGGCTATTGATCAATTGCTCTTTCAAGTAATCCGGCATTTCGTCTGTAAATAAAAAATTCAAGTAAGCAGCCAAATCACTCTTGCCAAATTGCGCCAGCACGGTAGAATCTTTAAAAAAAAGCCAGGTGTCGTTAGCGGAATAATAGTAGAGGTATAAAAGCCCTAATCCTGCACCCATCAACAGTCTGAAGACGAATGCCAGCCAGAAAATACGCGGGTATTTATTTCCAATTTTTTTGAAAAAGATCCAGGCGATACTTAAAATGATAATGAAATGAACAATGGCTATCATGAAACCGAAGCGTCAGGTTTTAAAATAGCAGAACCGATGGCACAGTTAAGGCATTGCCGGTGTTGACAAAAGTTATTGTACAGTTCAATTAACCCTTGTGAATCAAAAGCACTTTTACTGGAGTATCCAAGATCTTTCCACAGTGTCACAATCTTATTTTTCTCGGAAGGAATAGACTGCAAAATATTCACTGCTTTATCCACCAAGCTCCAATCATCTTTGGCTTTACCATAAGCGACCAGCAACGGCACCACAGAATTAATGATGATCATATCTGCACTGGACTCTCCAAAATCAGGTACTAATCCCTCTGCTTTTTTTCCAAAGCGATAGTGATTTTGCCAATAAGAGGATGGAGCTATTTTAAAAAAATTCTGCAAGTCGTTATAACTCCCGATTTCAATAAGATTTGAGAAAATACTTTTCTTGGAATGAAGTAAAGAGGCAAACTGAGCTATTCGCAACGTTGGGAAATTAGAAGGTCGCAATCGCAAAAACTTCCATTGGGCTGGATTCATTTGTGATGGTTGCAATGAGTACTTCTTGCTTAGGAATTCATACTCTGCAAAAAGTTTTGTTATGTATTCGTCTTTTGTCTTAGCCACTAAAAAACCAGCCTGACCAAAGAGCAGTGCTTCCACTTGAAGCGGTCGATCGCGATGCTTTTGAATAATCTTATAAGGAAGTGCTTTGGCAAGTTGAAGAAAGGGCTCTTTATTTACTTTAAAACCGAAGTTAGTTGCCAGCAGCTGATACGTTATCTCTTCCCAATCACCCTGATTTTGATCCAACATACTTTTAACTAAGTTGGCTTTGTCTTCAAGTCGCTTCATCAGTGCTTTATCCACCATCGAAAGTTTTACAAGGCTATCCGTTCTTTTGAATGAATGCTCGCAGGGAATAACCGATGAGTTATTGATCAGCTTCTGATATTCTTTAATTAACCGATCGTTTACCCGTTCCTTCAATTCCAATGCAGGAATTCTTGTGCCATCATTGCGATAGATCGGTTTATCTTCCTCCCACACCACATGCAATACTACATTTTCATAAGCCTGATCTTCATGATGACCATGATCAATCCAACCGGAAGACTGTATATGAATTTCGACACTACCTGCCCAATCCATTCCATCAACTTTTACTTTTGCCTGCGAAAAATCGGGTCCTGCATCCGTGTTAAGCATGCCAGGTTTAAAGATGATAAGGCTATCACCAACAGTCGTTTTTAACTCCTTCTTATCGAAGTATTGAAATTGCCACAGATAGTGTAAGAAAGTTTCACTCACTTAATAACGAATTATAATCAACCAGAAAGTAACAGCTTATTGTATAAAGCTATGCAAAAAGGTACTCATCTCAGTTTGTACTTTTAACGCTTCTTTTCCTGCGGCCACAGCAAAATCCTCACCAGACGAAGCATAAATAATCGCACGCGATGAATTCACCAGCAATCCACATTGAGAATTCATTCCTGCTTTGGATACCGCTTCTAAATCACCGCCTTGTGCACCCACTCCTGGAACCAGAAAAAAATGATCTGGTGCAAGTGCTCTGATCGTTCCTATTTTATCTGCTTTCGTTGCGCCCACCACATACATCATCTGATCGGCAGTGGCCCAACGCTGTGAAGCAAAGATCACTTCTTCGTATACATATTTTCCATCGCGTGTTTCCAGTTGCTGAAAATCTACACTGCCTGGGTTGGATGTATGAACTAAAAGAATCACCCACTTGTCGGGAAATTCAAGAAATGGTTTTACTGAATCTTCACCCATGTAAGGGGCTACCGTGATGGAATCAAAATTCATCATTTTAAAAAAAGCTTTCGCGTAAAGCAAAGAGGTGTTTCCGATATCGCCACGTTTTGCATCGGCTATCGTAAAGCAATCTTTTGGAATATAATCCAATGTTTTTTGAAGACTATCCCACCCGCTTGGTCCTAAGGCTTCGTAGAACGCAGTATTAGGTTTGTAAGCCACACAAAATTCTTTCGTGGCATCAATGATTTGCTTATTGAATTCGAAGACCGGGTCAGGACTTGTTCGCAAATGGGCAGGAATTTTATCAATATCGGTATCAAGCCCTACACATAGATAAGAGCCCTTTTTCTTTATCTGTTCAAACAATTGTGATCTATTCATGACGCTAAAATAGCCGTAAATTCTTTAAACGTTGATGTTTAGAAAAAACAAAACCAAAGTCCTAGAATTTAAAATCTGAATTCGATAACTTTTGTGATCAACAAATAATTACAGTAGATGAAAAAGTCACTTATTTTTCTGTGTGCAATGCTGTTTTGTATGAGCAAAGGATTTGCCCAATGGAAATTCATCGCAGTGGTCGGGCCACAAATCGCCAATTTTGGCGGCAGCGACAAAAAAGATTGGGGGGGAACAGGTTCAGATCCTGAGTTAGTTTTCCGCTTCCATGCTGGAGTAACGGCCGATAGATTATTTTCAGAAAAAGTAAGCATTTCCACTGGATTGATGTTCTCTTCAAAGGGTGCTAAATATTCAGGAGGACAATATGATCCAAACTCACAATTTTTTACGGGCACCTATACAAAAAAGCTCTCCTACCTTGATGTTCCCATTCTTCTCAACTACAATTTTTCAGAAAAATGATCACTTGGGGTTGGGCCTCAAATAAGTTTTTTAATGAGCGCAAAAATTAAGAATGATGAAACCGCTCAAAAAGTATATGGCATTCCCGAAACAGAAGATGTGAAAGATTATTACAGCACGGTTGATCTTGGACTGAATGCAGGTGGCACTTATAAGATAAATGACAAATTTTCCCTTCAACTCTTTTATCAATTAGGCTTATTAAAAATTGGCCGTGATCAAGTATATGATTTGAGTGGAGGAACTACCGAAGAAACATTCGATATCAAAAATCGTGTCCTCAGGCTTTCATTGGCATATACATTCAAACAATAATGAGCATAAAAAAAGGTCAGAATTGCCGGCCTTTTTATTTTAACGAAAATGAATTATCGAAGATCAATTATTTCTACACCAGGATACTTCTTTGGATCGAATGTGAATAGGGCATCATCCACTTTTATGTTGGGCGTAAACTTAGTGATGGTATACTTGTAACGATTACCCGATTTGTCAAACATGGTCCAGCTTTGAATGCTCTTATCCTTTTTAACAATCATCATTTTAATTTTAAAATACTGAGCATCTTTCTTTTCTGGCACCAGGTCAACTTCTTCTAACACTACACCAGCCTCAGTTTTATCGGCCAGGTATAGATATTTATATCCTTTTTTATAGATGTCAAATATTTTAATTGGATTGATGTCATCTGAACCCGGATCAAAATTATCAATATTCACTTCTTTGGCAGAAGGCAAATACGTCCACACGGTAGTGCCATTATTTATGATCTCCTGATCATCCAATGACAGGCGAAATTTTTCACCTTTTACGATAATTTTTCCTTTGAATTCCTCCTTCACGCCTTCCGATTCATTGGTAAGTGACGAAGTTAAGGTGGCTTCAAAAGAGGTTATAACTTTGTATTTTTTGCTCATGGCCTCCAATATTTCGAGGGCCTTGGGGTCATACTGTGAGTATGAAACTGTGCCTATAAACATCAAAATGGCACCAAAAACGAACTTTTTCATTGTTATATATTAAGATGGAGTGTGCTTTTCTTTCAGCTCAGTCAATAATTGTTCCAAACTCATGGGGTCTTTGATCAAAACCTCCCTTGCCTTTGACCC
>JANOUH010000127.1:0-15754 GCA_031416795.1 Cytophagales bacterium
ACTGCATTCACTTCGGCTTCATCGTATATAGGCCAGGGAAATTGTTTGGTTACCGTTTTGTTGCCACCATAAAATGCTAATTGATTCTTTGATTCCAATTCCATACCTACCCCCTCGTTAACCATAATGTATTAATCCTGAATGATAGTGGTGTTCGCTTTATCTTCAGACCTCTCCTGGCCTGTAACACCTATTCAGGTACAATACTAATCACGATCTGCATGAGTTTCCAATTTAAGCCCCTTGCCGGCAATGTCCAATGGCTAATAGTCTGTGCAATCTCATCATGAATTTGAGTGCGGTCATCACCCCAGAGTGAATGAATGGTAATTTTATTCAACGCTATTCGTTACACAACCGGCCGCACATCCATTCCAAAGTCCGATGAGATACGATCATACCAGGCATCGTCAGGGAGTGTCGCAAGACTGATCCAGGCTTCATCATTCATCGACTGTCGCCAGCCTAAGAATGGTAATGCGTCAGGCCCAACGGGATGTCGGAGTTGCTCGGTGTTACCTACGGCAATCTCGAGTATCTTGTCAGCTACGATGGATGGTGTCACGGGATGCGCCAGCGATGCAGTGAACAGTGCTGTTAACCTTTTGGAATGTGAATAATTCGAAGGAGCCGGTTCTTCCGTAACATGTCTTGCCATCTGGGTATCGATAATGCCGGGCTCGACAATAGCCACCCGGATACCAAACGATTTTACTTCTTGTGCCAGAATTTCACTCAACGCTTCAAGCGCAAATTTAGAAGCCGAGTATGGCGACATCGATGGAGATGCGATGCGACCTGCTACCGAAGTGATATTGATGATGCAACCGCTCTTTCGTTTTCTCATGGCAGGCACAACGGCCTGAATACAACGGATCACCCCAAAGTAATTGGTCTCCATCACAACACGGAAATCGGCCAGCGATGTTTCTTCCACAGAACCCATGCGCTCAATGCCCGCATTGTTTACCAGCACATCAATCTCACCCATCTCTTTGGTAATGGTGGCTATGGTTGAATTCACGGAGGTGTCATCATCCACATCCATTTTGAAAACCTGGATCGGCAGGTTTTCGCTTTTGATGGTATTCAGAAGTTCCGTAGCCTGACTGGGGTTGCGCATGGTAGCGGCCACATGATGACCAGCTCTTCCACATGTAAGTGCGGCCTCCAGGCCAATGCCTTTGCTGGTGCCGGTGATCAGTATTGTTGCCATATTATTTAGGTGTGGGGTTAAATAAATAGTGACTTTTCTAGCTATAAAGTATCAAAGAAGTGTGAATATATAAATTTTACTTCAGTTAAGTTAACTACTTACTCAATAAGTGGAATGAAAGAAAAATCCATTGAAAGTTGACTCTTCTCTGACAGCACTTTCGTTTCCAATCTATGGTCTGTGATTGACACCGTCAGGAAAGAAATCACGGGCAAGATGATTTACAAAGGTTAATAATTTGTCTATATTTAATTTCTATTGCTTTTTTCTACTAAGACATTCCATGATGAATAACCTCCAAACCAATGCCCTATTTAACATTCATGCCGGCAAACTGAATGAGTTTAAAGCCCTTGCAGCGCAAGCCATGGATACCGTAAAGGCAAAAGATAAGAACACGCTTCAGTATGACTGGTTCTTCAATGATGACCATACTGAATGTATGGTGAGAGAAAGATACACCGACTCCAATGCCGCATTTGAACACCTCGCTAATATGGGAGAATTATTTGGAAAAATCTTGCAGGTAAGTGACTTGTCATTGGAAGTATATGGTACCCCATCGGAGGAGCTTAAGAAGGCGATCACTGATAGGAATGCAAAACTTTATACTTCATACCCGGGGTAATCATCGCACACAGCCTAAACCATTTCTTGTCGTTTGCAGTGGCTTACAGGTCTTCATAGTGCAAGGCCTTCATAGGGTGCCCGGCCTGACGAACTTTCAAATGTGTCAGGTCTTTACAACCTGACACATCAGAATACTTTGTCTATTTCTTAGCCGGAGGCACAAACGTGAAACCCTGTTGGGTAAGAATATCAGCCACGTTATAATAGACATATTCCCGGTCCACCTTACCATTCGTGATGTGCATGGTTAAATGAAGGTTGAAGGATATCGGAGGCAACCCGTTTTTGTATTCAACGGAAATGTTTCCCCATTCCATGACCCAGTCGCCAGCAAGGGGTGAATTGCTTTCGGGCTTTACGTTGTGCGCAAGCACCGCGGCCTGACGATAGGTGATGGAGCGGTATTGCTCCTTCCAGTTTTTCTTCCAGACGCTCACCTCCTGTTCTTTGGTTAAGGAATCTCTCATGGCAGGTCCGTGCTGCATATAATCGTCAGCAAGGTAGCCGGCCACGGAGGCGGTGTCACCTGTAAAGACAGCATTCAAAAAATTTTTAACCAACGCTTTGTTGGCTTCTCCCACCGAATCGACAGCAGGGGCTTGCACCGGATCAGGGGTTGGTTTAGTGCAGGAGGCCATGGCAAAAATGGTTAACGCCACAGCCGGAATCAAAAGTTTTCTCATGGTGTTTGGATTTTGGTTTATGAAAGATATACAATTTATTAACTGTTGTAAATAACTATTATGAACAATTATTTTCATGATTGATGATGATTTCTTTACTTCCATAAAATTAATTGCCGCGCCCTGCTCGTCTTACATCCGTGCCAATACCCATGATATTCCGATCTCTGAGGGGAGCATTGAGGTGGATGTGTTGCGGCAGCTTCAATGGAATATTTAGCGCCAGCAGGGCAGGAATTGTCTTGCAATGATTTTATAAATCGCAACTATTCTTTTAATTTCTGATATCGGAAAAACAATTGCGAAATGGGGATCAGCATGAGTCCACCAAAACCAAAAATGATAAAGGCTATTCGCAGGTTTAATGCTTGTGCCACATAGCCAATCATGGGAGGTCCAATGAGCATGCCTACGATGCTGTAGGTTGAAACGATTGAGATGGTCACTCCGGGAGAATATTTTTTGGAAGAGCCAGCGAGCAAATAGGTCATCGGAATAATGGCAGCCGTGCCGAGGCCGACCAGGCAAAAGCCAATCATGGCAGGCCAGAAGTACGGGAAGATGACCGCCACTGCAATGCCGGCTATAATTAAGCTGGCGCTGATCAGGTAAGTTTTTGGCATGCCGAATTGTTCGATGATATTATCCGAAGCAAAACGGGAAATGGCCATGCAGATCATAAAGATCAGGTAGCCCAGCGTGAACAAATCTTCATGCACCACTTCTTTGAAATACACACCACTCCAGTCGAACATACCGCCTTCGCAGATGGCAGCAAAAAACACCAACAGTCCCAGGTAAACAATATAAGGATCGGGTTTAGACATGCTGAGTTTGTTTCCGGTGATGGCTTTGTCGTTCTGCAGCAAATGCGGATAGGAGAGCAGAGCCGCTGCAAACGCTATGGCGGAAATAATGGAAAGGTGAATGCCCATCGGTACCTGGAGCCCTACCAGCAGGGTGCAGATGCCAATACCGACAATGCCGCCTGTGCTCCACAGTCCATGAAAAATACCGTTGATTTTTCGATCAAATTTTCTCTGAAGTGTGATCGACTGTGTATTGGTAGCGATATTCATAATGCGCATGCTGAATGCGTACATAGAAACACCACAAATTAAAAGAAAGGTGGAAGGTGCCCACCCAATGCATGCCAGGCTTATTGCCAGAAACATAAACCCTACCGTCATGGGCTTGCGGCTATCAAACCGTGTCACGAGCCACCCGGAAAAGGGCAGGCCTATCAGCGAACTGATCGGCATAAAAAGTAATACCGTTCCCAGCTCGGCATCATTATAATCAAAGAAGGTTTTAATGGTAGGGATGCGTGAGGTCCACGTAGAGAAGCAAACCCCAGAGAGAAAATAATATAAGTTTAAGAAAAGTCGCTGCTTGTCCTTTGCTTCCATACGCAAAATCAGGGTGCAAATATCAGGGTTAATGTTTGATTATGTAAGTGAGCGTGGGATTTAACGTTATAGGGTTGGTATGACAAAGACCTAAAGTCACTTTAAACATTCTGTTAAATGTTATTTTATAGTTTTCTCTGCCTGGGCAGGATCCCGGATCGCGAATTGACGTTTGGCGTTACTGGAAGGTGGTATATCCATGATGTAGAAATACATTTGCGATTAAATTAAACAGGAAGAGCCGTATGAAGCGAGACTTTCACGTACGGTTCCGTGAGAACGCAGGGGTGAAACTCCTTTGCATGACTCGACTGTGCATCAGCTTTTTGGACAGTTTGGACATCTGAGACAAAATACTTACCTTTTACGTCAGTAACGTATGTGTTAAAGTTAGTGGTTTTCCTACTTTGACACAGTTCAGTTTACATCCTCCTTGCCTAGCGGCAGGCCGACTTCAGTATACCTGCATTCCTTAGCGTTCTTAGCGCCTAATAATACTTCAACGAACCAACTCTCCCTCAATCGCCCTAATCTTAGAATCCAACCCCTCACTCACTTTCTTAAACTCAGCTTTCGAATTCAGCTTCTCACTCACGCTGATGTAGAACTTAATCTTAGGCTCCGTGCCAGACGGACGAACCGAAATTTTACTTCCATCTTCTAAATAGAATTGCAACACATCTGACTTGGGTAAGGTGATCGGGGATGTTGTGTTGGTGATAAAATTCTTTTCTAGTTGTGTCTTATAATCCAATGCACGCACTACTTTGCTTCCAATAAATTCCTTCGGTGGATTATTTCTGAAGGTCTCCATCATCGCTTTAATCTGCTGCTCACCTTCAGCACCTTTGCGCACGAGGTTGACTAGCCCTTCTTTGTAATAACCAAAGTCGATATACATTTGGATCAGCCAATCATAGAGAGAATGTCCTTCATCTTTGGCAGAAGCTGCTAATGCAGCAAAAAATGCACAGGCCGATACCGCATCTTTGTCGCGGACAAAATCACCGACCATATATCCATAGCTTTCTTCACCGGCTGCGATGAATTTCTTTTTGCCTTCCATCTCGCCCATTAACTCAGCGATGTACTTGAATCCCGTAAGGGTATTGTAACAATCGATGCCTAGTTTTACGGCAATGGTGTCAACGAGTTCACTGGTCACGATGGTCTTGGCGATGTAACCGTTTTTGCGATCATCATCACTCAGGTTTTTCATGACGAACCACATCATCAGGCTGAAAGCCTGGTTGCCATTTAACAGAAAGAAATTTCCGTCATCGTCTTTAATGCCAATGCCTACACGATCTGTATCCGGATCGGTAGCCATCACCAATTCCGCGTTTTCTTCTTTTGCTTTTTTCAATGCCAGCGCCATCGCGGATTGCTCTTCAGGATTAGGTGATTGAACCGTTGGAAAATTACCATCGGGTACACGCTGTTCTTCTACGACATTGAGATTTGTAAACCCTAAACGCTTCAAGCATTCAGGCACCATGGTAATGCCGGCACCATGAATGCTGGAATACACCAAAGAAATATCCGCCTGACGGGCGATGCTCTCTTTCCTGGGGATCAGTTTATTTACCTCATCATAATACGCATCTTCCACATCCTTGCCGATCAGTTTGATTTTGGAAGGATCGGCCTGAAACTTAATGTTCTCAAAACCTCCTATCGAATTTACTTCGGTGATCACATTCTTGTCATGCGGTGGCACCAACTGTGCGCCATCCGACCAGTATGCTTTGTAGCCATTATATTCTTTCGGATTGTGTGAAGCGGTAATCACCACACCCGAATGACATTTCAAATGACGTATGGCAAACGACAGGAGTGGAGTAGGACGTAATTCCGGGAACAGGTATACGGTAATGCCATTGGCGGAAAAAACATCGGCTGTAATTTGAGCAAACGATTTACTGTTATTACGACTGTCATAGGCAATCGCCACCTTGATTTCACCGGTAATGGTTTTCTTCAGGTAGTTCGCCAAGCCTTGTGTAGCAGCACCTAATGTATATTTATTCATGCAGTTGGAGCCTATACCCATCACGCCACGGAGCCCACCGGTGCCAAACTCAAGCTCTTTGTAGAAACTATCCATCAGAAGTTTAGAATCGGTATGATCTAAAAGGTGTTGAATACTTTTCCTGGAATCAGCATCGATGACAGGACTATTCATCCATTGTTGTGCGCGTTGCTGTGACTGCGTTAATAAATTCATGAGTACGTTGATTTAAACTGGATTATGAATGATGATGGGTTAAAGATTTCCTCTCAAACCCTGTTCTAATTCGATGGCTTCAAAGAGTGCTTTGAAATTCCCTTTGCCAAACGACTTGGCTCCGTTGCGTTCAATGATTTCAAAAAATAAGGTAGGGCGATCCTGTACTGGCTTGGTGAATATCTGAAGTAAGTATCCTTCTTCATCGCGGTCGATGAGGATGTTTAGTTTTCTTAGTTCTTGTAAGTCTTCGTTGATATGGCCCACGCGATCCAACACATCATTGTAATAAGCATCGGGCACCTTTAGGAATTCCATTCCGCGCTTACGCAATTCACCCACGGTGAAAATGATATCATCAGTGGCGATGGCAATGTGCTGCACACCGGCACTATAATAGAAATCCAGGTATTCTTCAATCTGCGATTTCTTTTTTCCTTTGGCGGGTTCGTTGATCGGAAACTTGATGTAACCATTTCCATTTGACACGACTTTCGACATCAACGCACTATATTCAGTGGAGATGTCTTTGTCATCAAATGTAATGAGCAATTTAAATCCCATCACATGCTCATAGAAATTCACCCAGCGGTTCATTTGACCCAGCTCTACATTGCCCACACAATGGTCCACATACTTTAATCCGATCGGGCTAATCTGAAGGGAACTCTTTATCGGTTTATAACCTGGCATGAACGGGCCATTATAATTCTTACGTTCTACAAACGTATGCCAGGTTTCGCCATAGGTTTTAATGGATGCAACAACCACTTCACCAAATTCATCGCGTATTGTTTTTGGTTCGCTCGCAGATTCTGCCCCGCGAAGAGTTGTGGCCATAAAGGACTTTGTCGCATCATCAACCCATAGAGCCAATACTTTCACACCATCACCATGTTTCTTTACGTGGTTTGAAATTTCAGAGTCAGGTTCCAGGCTGGTGGTGAGCACAAAACGGATTTTGTCTTGCTGCAACACGTAGGAGGCGCGGTCGCGGATGCCGGTCTCAGGCCCTGCATAGGCTACTAACTCAAAGCCCATGCAATGCTGATAGAACAAGGAAGCTTGTTTGGCATTGCCCACATAAAACTCGATATAATCAGTTCCATTGATGGGAAGGAAGTCGGTAGTCATCTCCTTATAGATTTAGGATGCCAAATTAATCATTCCAGCCGTTTTTATTTCGGCTGTATTTCTACAATCTTTACGAAAATTTAGACTATGGACGTAAAAGCATTGGATCAGGCCCTTCAGCAAATTGCTTTAAGAAGAAATGAGTTAAAAAAACTTAATTATAACAATCCCAAATACGATGACCTTGAAGAAGAACTTCATGACCTGGAAGATTCCCTTCATGTGAAGTATGGTGATTACCTGGAGGAAATTCTTCAAAATGTACACGATAAGTATTGCCCCGACACGGATGTATTGTTCCCAATTGCCTATCTGGCAAAGTCTTACATCGTAAAAGGAACTGATGAGTTTTCGGTTTCCAACAATGAAGGCGTTTTTGTGGAGGTTGATTCTATCCCCGGCAAAGACACCCGCCTGGTCATCGTGCCTAACCCGATTCGTGTGATTTTAAACGTGGGCAAAGACCAGCAACAAGTGGTTTGGACTGCGAAGTAATAGCCTAAGATTTATTGGCACGCAAAGGCGCAAAGAACGCAAAGGAATGCAGGAGTCTTAAGCCTCTGATGAATGCAAATTATTCGTTAAATGTCAGGTTAGATGACTTTGTGTGGTTATCTGCAGCCTACGCTTTATTGGCTCGCAAAGGCGCAAAGAACGCTAAGCGAATACAGCGATATCCTTTCTTTGCAACCAGGCAAAATCATCTCACTTTATATTCAGAGACAGAAAGCCCCTGTATTTCCTTTGCGTTCTCAGCGCCTCCTGTGGCGCGGGAATATTTTAGAGGTTCATTTTACCCCTGGTTGAAACCCGGGGCTATTCATATTTAACCCCTGCGGGGTTATACCCGCATGTAAGGGGAATCCCTGAAGCGGGAGATTCCCTGGAAGGGGTTGATCTTTGGTTCAATAATGAGTTCTGCGGTTTTTTGGTTAACGTTCTGTCATCATCTTTCGGGCCAATGCAATCCTGCCGTCTGCCTTTAAACCCCGGAGGGGTTATATGTTTGTAGCCCCGGGTTTTAACCCGGGGTTAAAAGATAAATAGACAATCGCGCGCCATGGGAGAAATTAACCTCGAAGTTCAAAGATCTTGGCGCGCCTGCCTTTGCCGGCAGTCAGTGTATAGCATTCCTCACACCTGTGTAGTGGTTATCTGATACGTGTGTATAGCAGTTCCCACACCTGTGTAGTGCTTCTCTGATACGTGTGTATGACAGTTCCGGGTCTGAGCATCAATACCATCGACCGTGAGTAACCACACCTCGGATAGTGTAGCACCACCAGTGATAGGAACCAACATTACCTGCATGTGAGCTAGGAAGAAAAAAAACAAAAAGCGCCTGGTGGGGCGCTTTTGTTTTGATTAAATCAGATCCTTATTACTTCTTTTTCCTGGAAGCTTTCTTAGCGACTTTCTTGACCACTTTTTTAACGGTCTTCTTTATCGCCTTCACCACCTTTTTCAACAGTTGCTTCACAGGTCTTTTAGCTTTCTTAGCTGTCTTTTTAGCAACTACTTTCTTAACTGGCTTCGCCACTTTTTTAACGGCTTTCTTCGCCACCTTTTTGGCAGGTTTTACAGCTACTTTATTTGCTGGCTTAGCGGCTGGTTTTTTAGCAGCCGGTTTTGCTTTAGCCTTTGCTTTTGGTTTAGCAGCGGCAGCCGTTGCAGCAGCAGCTTTAGCATTGCCCATGGCATTCAAAGCAGATCCTGCCTTGAACCATACAATCTGACCTTTATTGTACGTATGGTTAACGGTAATCGAATCATGAGTGCCATCGCTATGATGAATGGCCAACGTGAGTGGCTTGTCAGGGCTAAAGCTGGTAAGTCCTATGATATCAAATGAATCGTCTTCTTTGATTTTGTTGTAGTCTTCCTTATTCGCAAAGGTCAACGCCAGCATACCTTGTTTCTTCAGGTTGGTTTCGTGGATGCGGGCGAATGATTTCACCAGGATGGCACGTACACCTAAATGACGAGGCTCCATGGCTGCGTGCTCTCTGGATGAACCTTCACCGTAGTTTTCATCACCCACTACAATAGAACCAACGCTTTGTGCTTTGTAGGCGCGTTGCACATTAGGCACTTCGCTATATTCTCCGGTTAAGCCGTTCTTAACACTATTGATTTTTTCATTGAAGAAGTTGGTAGCGCCAATCAGCAGGTTATTAGAAATGTTATCCAAATGACCTCTGTATTTCAGCCACTTTCCGGCCATGGAAATATGATCGGTAGTACACTTGCCTTTAGCCTTGATCAGCAAACGCAATCCTTTCAAGTCGGTGCCTTCCCATGCTTTGAATGGGGCAAGCAACTGTAAACGATCTGAAGTAGGGCTTACTTTCACTTGAACTTTGCTACCATCTTTGGCGGGAGCCTGGTAGCCTGGGTCTTTAACATCAAATCCTTTTTTAGGAAGTTCATCTCCGGTAGGAGGGTCCAGTTTCACTTGCTCACCACGCTCATTGGTCAGGTAGTCGGTGAGCGGATTAAAATTCAAATCCCCCGCAATAGCGAGTGCCGTTACCAATTCAGGTGATCCAACAAAAGCGTAGGTATTCGGGTTGCCATCGTTGCGCGACTGGAAGTTTCTGTTGAAGGAGTGTACAATGGTGTTCTTCTCTTTTCTATCCGCGCCAACGCGTGCCCACATACCGATGCAAGGCCCGCAGGCATTGGCAAATACTTTGGCACCGATCTTATTAAAGATGTCAATAAAACCATCGCGCTCGATGGTATAACGCACGAGTTCAGAACCTGGGGTAATGGTAAATACCGCTTTGGTTTTCAGTCCTTTATCAGCTACTTGTTTAGCTAAACTTGCAGCACGAGCGATGTCTTCGTAAGAGGAGTTGGTACACGATCCGATCAAGCCAACTTCTACTTTGGTAGGCCATCCGTTCTTAGCGGCTTCTTCTTTCAATTTTGAAATAGGGGTAGCCAGGTCAGGAGTAAATGGTCCGTTTAAGTGAGGCTCCAGTTCAGTGAGATTGATCTCAATAACCTGATCAAAATACTGTTCAGGGTTTGCATATACTTCTGCATCGGCAGTAAGATGTTCTTTGATCTTGTTAGCCATCCTGGCTACGTCTGCACGACCGGTAGATGCCAGGTAACGCTCCATGGATTCATCATATCCGAAGGTAGAAGTGGTAGCGCCAATTTCAGCACCCATGTTACAGATGGTGCCCTTTCCGGTACAGCTCATGGATGTTGCTCCTTCACCAAAGTATTCTACGATTGCACCGGTTCCACCTTTTACAGTGAGAATACCAGCGACTTTAAGGATCACATCCTTTGCGGATGTCCAGCCATTTAGTTTTCCAGTTAACTTAATACCAATCAGCTTAGGGAATTTTAACTCCCATGCCATGCCTGCCATCACATCTACCGCATCGGCACCGCCAACACCAATGGCCACCATACCCAAACCACCGGCATTCACCGTGTGTGAGTCCGTTCCAATCATCATACCGCCTGGGAAGGCATAGTTTTCTAAAACCACCTGATGGATGATACCAGCACCGGGTCTCCAGAATCCAATACCATATTTTGTTGAGACAGAGGAGAGGAAATCAAATACTTCCTTGCTCTCCGTGTTGGCTACGGTTAAGTCATCTTTAGCACCTACTTTAGCGGTGATCAGGTGATCACAATGTACCGTAGAAGGTACGGCTACTTTAGGTTTTCCTGCCGACATGAATTGAAGCAATGCCATTTGAGCCGTAGCATCTTGCATAGCTACGCGATCAGGAGCAAAATCTACGTATGAGGTACCCCGTCCAAAGTTTTCCAACTTCTGGTCGGTATGCAGGTGCGAGTAGAGAATTTTCTCTGACAAGGTAAGAGGTTTGCCAACGGCCTTTCTGGCTTTGGCGATGCGGCCTGGCATTGCTGCATACAGGGCCTTGATCATGTCTAAGTCGAATACCATAATTCGTTTATTTTCGATGTTTTAGGAAACGCTAAGCTAGTAAAATTTTATATTGGATTTTGATGATCTTATTCGTTTTTACTCTTCTTGCACCGACTTAATCCATAAAAGAAAAACCCCGCAGGGCGGGGCTTTATGTTATTTGCTGTTGATGTAGTTGAGAAACTCTCGCTTAAAGGTTTCCTCGCTGAACTTACCTCCAAAAAAGGCTGTACCTGTTTTACTATTCGTGTCACCCACGCCTCGTGAAGCTACGCACATGTGATTGGCATCCATAACTACGCCTACATGTTCGGTTCCCAAAATACGCTGAAGCTCTTTACCGATCTGTACCGTTAAACGCTCTTGCACCTGGGGACGCTTGGCGAAGTATTGCACGATGCGATTGATCTTTGATAAGCCAATTACTTTGCCGCTGGAGAAATACGAGACATGCGCTTTTCCATAGATCGGCACAAAGTGATGTTCGCAATGAGAATAGAACGTGATGTCTTTCTCTACGAGCATCTGATCATACTTGTATTTATTTTCGAAGAGCTTTACTACGGGACGATTCTTTGGATTCAATCCGCTGAACACTTCTTTCACATACATCTTGGCTACTCTTCTCGGAGTTCCGTTCAAGCTATCATCGGTAAGATCAAGCCCAAGTATTTCCATGATCTCGCGAAAACGCTTTTCAATTTGCTCTACCTTCTCATCATCACTTAATACAAAGGCATCTTCACGCAGTGGTGTATTCCATGACGTGACGATGTGATCATCATCAAACTCTTCATCGAGTGAATTAATGGGCCGGATATTCAACGAAATTTCTTTCTGTCTCATAGAGTTTGACTTTAAGGTCGTACTGATTGTCTATTTGTTGCCTCAATATCCGCCATATCACTACGGCAATGTTTTCTGCTGAAGGATTCAGATGTTTGAAGTAAGGAGTATCTAAATTAAGATTTTTATGATCAAAATGAATAAGAATATGTTCTTTGATGATATCGCTTAACACCTTCATATCGAATACATAACCCGTTTCAGGATCAGGTGTTCCGATTAACGTCACAATTAATTCATAGTTATGACCATGATAATTGGGGTTATTACATTTTCCAAATACAGCATCATTCTTTTCATCCGACCAGGCCGGATTGTATAAGCGATGCGCAGCGTTGAAATGTTCCTTACGGGAGACGGCTATTTTCATTCGGTTTCTTTATAAACCATGTACGAGGTAAATGGTTCACGTGACAGTTTAATTACTTTAAATTTAATTGAAAAATTAAGATAAATCAGTTCACGAACTTTTAGCATATTGAGGTTTGATTTAAACGGTAATTGAGACTTATGACCAACCTGGGTATCATCATACTTTTATTGGCAGTAGTTACAGCCCTGGCACAGGTTACGGATAAAGTAAGAATACCTTATCCCATTCTGTTGGTGCTTGCCGGCATTGCTATAGGACTTATTCCTGGGTTACCGGCTATGACATTGGATCCTGATGTTGTTTTTTTAATATTTCTTCCTCCGGTTTTGTATGCTGCTGCATGGAGCACTTCATGGCCCGATTTTAAACAATCGATCAGACCCATTTCGTTGTTGGCCGTGGGATGTGTGTTGTTTACCATGCTGATTGTGGCTGCTGCTGCACATTACTTCATTCCAAATTTTGGTTGGATAGAATCATTTGTATTAGGCGCTATCGTTTCACCACCCGATGCAGTGGCAGCAACAGCAGCAACTAAAGGATTGAAAATTCCCAAACGAATCATTACGATTCTGGAGGGGGAGAGTTTGGTCAACGATGCCACCGGTTTAATTGCATATCGTTATGCAGTCGCTGCGGCAGCATCCGGAACGTTTATATTCTGGCTTGCTGGTATCAATTTTTTCTACGTAGTAGGCTTGGGTATTGCCATTGGATTTTTAATCGGATATGCATTTTTCTGGATTCATAAGATCACACCCAACAACGCGACTACGGATACGACCTTTACACTACTGGCACCCTATGCTGCCTATTTATTGGCGGAAGAATTTCACGCATCGGGGGTGTTGGCCGTGGTTACTGCGGGTTTGTTTTTGAGTCCACGTTCATCCGAAGTGTTTTCAAATCAAACCCGCATTCAGGCAAGCGCTGTGTGGGAGACCATGATGTTCATCCTCAATGGAGTTATTTTTATTTTGATTGGATTACAATTACCAATCATTCTTGGCCATATCACTAGTGATTCACTGGGAACGTTGTTTTGGTATGGAACGGTGGTTAGTTTTGCTGCGGTGGTGGCCCGGATCATGTGGGTATTTCCTGGAGCGTATTTGCCGAGGTGGTTTAGTAAATCCATTCGCGAGCGAGAGCCCGATACCAACGTGCGCAGTGTATCCATCATTGCATGGTCTGGAATGAGGGGTATTGTTTCATTGGCGGCAGCACTGGGTCTTCCGCTCATGGTGTCTGAAACAAAAGAGTTTCCGAATCGTGATCTGATTATCTTTCTCACCTTCTGTGTGATTTTTGTGACGCTGGTTCTGCAAGGCATGACCTTGCGAAAACTCATTCACTGGCTGGGAGTAAAATCAGGTGACGGTCATATTAAAGAAGAGGAACGAATACGCGTTCAATTGGCATCGTCTGTCATTGAACATATCGAGGAGAATTATTCATTGGGCCTGAGCGATTCAGTGCTCAACCAGATTAAATCCAAATATGAAATCCGCATTCAGCGCATACGCAAAGATGATTCGGATCATCGTATGGCTCCCGAACAGATTGATGAATTACATCGCATACATCAAGAGCTTATCCGTAGAGAACGTGATTTGATTTTGAACTTGCGCAAAGATGGAAAAGTGACCGATGAACTGGTTCGTAAAATTGAATACGAACTGGATCTGGAAGAAGCCAGATTGGAGTTGGAGCGACTTTAGAGTATTAGAATACATGTCAACCAGAAAAAAAATTTGTGTTATTGGTGCAGGGCCATCAGGCATAACGGCTGCTAAGAATTTGTTGGATCAGTCGCTTGATGTAACGGTGTATGATTACGGCAAAGAGGTAGGGGGCAACTGGGTATTCAGTGAGGAGTCATCTCACTCCAGTGTATTTGAGACCACCCACATCATCAGTTCAAAATCACTTTCGCAGTATGATGATTTTCCGATGCCAGCCGATTATCCGGATTATCCATCGCACCAACAACTGGCTGAATACTTTCAGCACTATGCACGTCATTTTAATTTGTATGATCACATCCAGTTCAATACGCTTGTTGAACGTTGCGCGTTAGATGATGCCAAAAAATGGCACATCACCACCAGCGTGAATGGTATAAAGAAAACAGAAATCTTTGACGCGTTGGCCGTATGCAATGGTCATCATTGGAAGCCGCGCTATCCGGAATATCCCGGTGAGTTCACGGGCAAACTAATGCATTCGCATGATGTGAAGAAGTTCTCATCTTTTTCTGATCAACGCGTATTAGTAATCGGTGGTGGTAACTCAGCGTGTGATGTAGCGGTGGAGTCATCTCGGTTTTCAAAAAGTACAGACATCAGTTGGCGAAGAGGCTATTGGGTGATTCCTAAATTTATATTTGGTAAGGCATCTGATACGGTAGGTGGATTGATTCGTTTCCTGCCATCATTTATCTGGAGAAAATCAACGAGTTGGATGATCCAAATGCTACAAGGAAAAAATTCCATGTATGGACTTCCTGATCCGGAAGATGATTTCGGATTTCATCATCCAACGGTAAACAGTGAATTGTTTTATTTTCTCCGTCATGGGAAAATTAAACCCAGGCCCGATATTGACCATTATGAAGGATCTCATGTATTCTTCAAAGATGGGAGCAAGGCAGAATACGATGTGATTGTTGCTTGCACAGGCTATTACATTTCGCATCCGTTTTTTGATTCTACATTCATTGATTATTCTCAAGGCGATGTACCCTTGTATCTGCGAATGTTTCATCCTCAGATTGAAAATCTATATTTCATTGGTTTGTTTCAGCCATTGGGTTGCATATGGCCGGGAGCGGAGTTGCAAAGCAAACTCATGGCAAAAGAGCTTGCCGGAAAATGGAAACGACCTGATCATGTGGCGAAACTTGTGGAGCGCGAAGTGAGGCATCCGGATTTTGATCAGATTAAAACGCCTCGTCATACCATTACGGTTAACTATCATTCATTTCGGAAGCGCCTTCTTAAGGAGTTAGACAAGGCTTTTTAATCGAGGTCAAAAAAACACTCCGGTGGACTGAATAGCATTCACTAACGGTGAAGGAAGAGGAGATAACACGAGTTCAATTGGCAGCCTTGGTAATTGAACACATTGAATGATGTGTTGTTGAATCAAATCATAAGCAAATATGAAATCCACATTCAGCAAATACAGAAAATTGATTCGGATAAGCACACCTGACCAAAGCCAGGTGGGTAATCAAAGAATGCCGCAGGTATTTTACATCTGCGATATTTTTATAAATTTGTTTAAGTAAGTAAACAAACGAACCCCACCAC
>JANOUH010000128.1:0-13631 GCA_031416795.1 Cytophagales bacterium
TAACAACTCAACCGCTTTCTCAAAAAGTATGTAATGGAGATCAGGTAACATTCAGTGTTGCGGCTAACGGAACAATTATTTCTTATCAGTGGAAGAAAAATGGTGTTAATCTGGTTAACAACACGGTCGTATCGGGGGCCACTGCTGCTACATTAACCATAAAGAATATAACTTTAGTGGATCAAGGTCTTTATACTTGTGAAATTAATACTGGCTGTGGCAATACAATTATTTCATCCGCTGCGAAACTGGAAATTAATCCTAAACCCGATTTACAATTATTGAGCGTGAATTGTGAATCGTTTGTGCCTGAATGGTCTTCTTTGGTTATTGATAAAAACAATGTGTTTGGAGAATATATTCTGTACGAAAAAGGTAAGACCACACCCATACCGGATTTGTTTTCGATTTCAGGTACAGGTGTTTACTTAATAGTCAAGAGTAATGGTGTTTGCTCCGATACAGTTGAATGGAACAATATCTGTATTATTACCGGTGTTGAGAGCTCAACTTACGAGGTTTCAGTTTCGCCTAATCCATCATCGGGAATTTTCATAGTTAATCACCCCTCATCAGTTGAAAAAATAAAAGTGTTTGATTTGAAAGGTGTTCCATTAGTTATTCTAAATCCTGAGAGTGAGCAACAAACATTAATTGACATGACACAACATGCTCATGGAGTTTATCATGTAGCACTCTATCATACTAATAAAAGAATTGTTTTTCACCGAATAATTATGCAGCGATGAAGCAGTTCAGAATTTCCTTTATTTACATCATTATTCTGGTTACGCTTATTCATGGCTGTATCCGGGATGAAGTTTTATTGCCCCCGGTGATTACGTCCTTCGATAAGGATCCCGTGTCCTCAGCGAGTATATTAAAAATTGCAGGAAAATATTTCGACCCCGCATCGACCAGGATTTTTATCAACGATACCTTGGTGAACAATGCCATTGCAGTTGCGTTAACGGAAATAAGTTTGCCGTTGGCTGTTAGGAAAACCAAAACGGATGTTTTTATTCATGTAGAGACTAAGTATGGAAAGTCGGACAAGAAAAAGCTGACGATTCTACCACCAGCGCCATCTGTCACCAGGGTTATTCCCAATAAGGCAGGTGCCGGAAAGAAAGTTAAAGTGTTGGGTGAGTTTATCAGTAACGTAACTTTGGTTCAGTTCAAATCGCCAGATCAAGCTACTTCTATATCAGCCAAGTTCACCCAAATAAATTCTGATACCGTGGAAGTAACAATTCCGTCTGGGTTATCTAAAGATGCTGCCGATTTAATACTCACAACACTCAGCGGAGTTTCGCAGCCTGCCGCATTCACAGTTTTATCACCTCCCGTCATTACGTCATTTAACCCGGCCCAGGCGGCAAGCGGATCAATTGTTCAGCTTATTGGTAAAGAACTTGGTTCTGTTTTAAGTGCATCCGTTGGAAACAAACAAGCAGAGATTTTAACGTTGACTTCTGAGCTGATAGAAATTCGTGTTCCATTAGAAGCGGTCAACGATACTATTTATGTGAGTGGTACGGGTGGAAATGCCAAGTCATCAAAGAAATTACTTATTCTCCCTCCTCCCCTAATCAACACAGTTGATAAATTAACTGGAGATGCCGGTGTGGATATAACGATTACAGGTTTAAATTTTTCAGGAGCATTCGAAGTTAAATTCGGATCCACTTCGGCTCAGATTATTTCTAACACCGGGCTTGTCATTAAAACAAAAGTTCCAGTGGGTGCATCCAGTGGCAAAATTTCAGTTACTACCTTAGCTGGTACCGCACTATCACCGCAAGATTTTGTGGTTTTAGGCTCACCATTAATAAGTAGTTTTTCTCCTGCTTCTGGTTTGGTAGGAACTAAAATTATCCTCAATGGTATAAACCTCCTTACAGTAACCTCAGCTCAAATTGGGTTGGTTAATTTGAAAATAAACTCTCAAACGGATACCCAAATGGAGGTTGAAGTTTTAGCTGGAACTGTAACCGGTAAAATTTCCGTAAAGAGTATAGGAAGCACATTTGCAACAACAGATAATTTTATTGTCACAGGAACGCCTCAAGTAACTTCATTTACTCCAGCATCCGGAACACCGGGCACTATAGTAACGATTACTGGTATTAATTTTCCATCAACTCCCATTGTAAAATTTGGGACAAGCGGGACAGCGTCAGTATCAAAAGTTACGGCTACAGAAATTATATGCCAGGTTCCATCCGATGCAACCACTGGTAAAGTGAATGTGAGCGGAGCGCTTAGCACCACGGATTTTATGCTGATTGCAAAGGCTATCATAGCCAGCATTACACCAGCACAAGGAGGAATAGATAAAGAAGTTACCATAACAGGTCAGTATCTGACAGGAGCAGTAATTAAATTTTTTAATAATATAACTGCTACTAAGGTTGGAACAGGTACTGATACGCAGGTTGTTGTTAAGGTGCCTGGAGGTGCCACTACCGGTAAAATTAATATTACCACTTCAGCCGGAATAACTACAAGTGTGAATGATTTTCAGGTATTACCAGCGCCTGCGATTAGTTCGTTTACGCCTACGGGCGGATCGGTTGGCACCTCAATTACTATTTCAGGCACCAATCTACAGTACAATCCTGAAGTAAGATTTTTTAATAATTTAGTTGGATCAATCAAATCAATTGCAGCCAATCAAATTGTGGTGGATGTTCCTGTTGGAGCAACGACCGGTAAAATAAGTGTTAAAACAGATGCTGTAGTGAATGCGATCTTAAGTGCAACAGATTTTGTCGTGCTGGGTAAACCTACCATAACCTCTATTGCTCCTGCTGCTGGAACCATAAATGAGAAAGTCATGATCACGGGCACCAATCTTACCAATGCATTGTCTGTGAGTTTTGATGGAGTAACTACATCTACGTTTATTTCATCATCGGCCACATCGATTGAGGTTAGGGTTCCCGCTTCCGTAAATGGCACGACAAGCAGAAGTATTAATGTGAATGTAAAAACAGCGGTTGATAATTCGAATAACCAAACCTTTTCATTATTGGGCACCCCGGTAATCAGCAAACTTTCCCCCAACAATAATCCAGCATCCTGGTCTTTTCTGATAGAAGGAACGAATCTAAGCTCAGTAAAAAAATTAAGCCTTGATAATAAGATTCCTACTATCGGAGTAAATGGCATTGATTTGAAAGCTTTCAATTATATCACCACAAAAGTTCCTGATGATTTGAAACCTTTGACCAATCAAAGTAAGGTCTTGAGATTATTCTATACCTCTGATGATGTTGGATTCATTGAAACCACTTATCAGGTATTGAGTGTTCCACCGCCAGGTGTTTTCCCTCCTCCATTTATTATTCTTCCACCACCATTGCCAGTGAATTTTGTGCAGAATGATATTAGTGCATATTGGGGAAATCCACATTTTGTATCTGTAACAGGAGATTCTGTCCACTGCTTTAACATTCGTGGAAATTTCAGAGATGCGGCAGACCTCGCTAATCAAACAGGTTCATTTTGTCAGTTTGAAGAATACTATGGAATCAACGGGGTCTATTCAAATGTCAGGTATTGGTCTGGAACATGGAATAAAGGTGTGCTACAACTTACAAGTGGTTCACAAACTATGACAGGCCAAGTAAGCGGCTTTACCCTGATTTTCACAGATAACAATGGTAGACAATTGGAATTAAAATCGGGGTGTTCAGTATCTGGTGGTGGTCCCGGATGTGAAGGCAATGATTAATAAAGATATCTTATCCCAACATTGAGTCCATTCCATGACCCATAGTTTCTAGACATAATGGTTCCATTGTAATTGAACATCAAAGATAAGTTTCGGGTAAATACTCTTTGATATCCTATACCAAATTGTGCAAAATCACTGTCACCTCCTTCAAAGGTTTTACTGATATCGGTGGTAATCCAACTATATGAAAGTGAGCCAAATAAAATATTCTTACGATTGGCAACATAGCTTAAGGTAGCATTAAGAGGTATATACATTTCAGTTTTGTCATCTGCTCCGCTATTGGCGCCAGGTAAAGCAATCGTAAGGTTTGCTTGTGTAAACAACCCAATTTTATTTTTAAAGTATTTGTAGTAAAAGAACGTATTGCCCCAATTCACTTTGCTGGCATTAAGTGCAGTCTGATTTTCTGCAGAGGCAACGGGAACCCAGAGATTACTCTGATAAGTAAAATTATACACGCGTTTAAAAGGCTGCAATCTAACCCGCAATCCAGCATAGGTAAATGCACCTGCGTTTTGCGCATCACTTTTAAATATGGAAGTGGAAGGGCTTCCTTCATCGGCATCATAGCGATATGCCCGATAGTTCAAATCGATACCAACATTGACACGCTTATTTCTTGAAATTCCATAGTTGATCTGAAATGTTGAATTGAAAAGAATTTGTTTGCCATCAAAGTTCGTACTGCTGCCTTGCTTATCATTAAATTTTGTGTTGTTCAAAAGACTGCTGAACGAATACAATTCTATTTCATGTTTCCTAACTAAAATGGCCGATGTTGTTGGATTGACAATTAATAAATTATCCAATGAATCACGCATGCGGATCAGCTTGGCCCCATCTATTCCCTGGGCATAACAATCTTTTTGAATGAATGCCAATACACTCAATGCCAGGATGAACTTACATGCACGCATAGTTATCGGTTTGAAAGTGTATATAAAATCCGGTTCGCTCTTCGCTCCAATTCCTGAATTCGTTTTTCTAATTGACTGGTATTTTGAAAAATATCTGAGAATAATCTGTCTTTAGCCTCTTTTTGGTTTTTCCTGCCAGAAATTTTTCCAAGGCTAATATCATTAATGATGTTCAATGAAGTATTCAATTCGAGCACATTCACGGTGTGAAGTTCTCCGAGTGCATAATCAAACATATACCTGACATCGTTGGTTAAAGCCTCGTTGTTCCAATATTGCATCACTTGTTTTTCATACCCCATCCGATCATTGTTCAGCTTATTAAATGCATCGTTATATTTTAGGATCGCATTGCTCATATTTCGTAGCGTCAACTGATCGTCAATGAAGATGGCAGGTGTGGCTTTTCGAAAAGCGCTTACGAGGTCTTTTGCCGTAATAAGAAAGCTACCAACAGAAGATGATATATCCGCATAGAGAAATGATTTTTTGTCTTCCAGGGAATTTGTTTTATCAGTAGATTCTTCAATTGATTTTGAATCAGTTTTCAGATCATTGAAAATAAGGCTCCGGATTTCAAACGAAATCATACCGGTCAGTTCATTCCGATCCTTAAGCACGTCCCAGATAATGGTCTTCTGACCATTCCCCGCCACTTGCGACCCCACTCCATTGCCGTGTACACTTTTCAGTGGATTTTGAAAATTATCATCTGAACAATATAGACTTACTTCAAGGCGCTGATGAGCAGCAATGCCGTTCAGGTTATAGCTGATTACAATTTTGTCGCTGAATGGTTCGTGTGTTAAATCACCGATTAGCTGAGCTTTTAATTCAGGTGATGAAATAACCAATATGAAAAACAGAATTATAATTAACTTAAAATTCATTAATTTACGTCTTAACCAAAAATATGAATTTGGAGGCAGGCAAACAATGAAAGCAGGTTTAGTTTTCTTCTTTGTATTAATCACCGGGCATGGTGTGCTTGCCCAAAACCTCATTAAGGCGCGAAGCGGTGAGGTGAAATATAATATTACTAAGCAAGGCTTGGATAGCTCCCGAAGTGTCTCTTCATCGGAAAACAGAGTTGCTTTAGTAATTGGCAATAAGAATTATAAAATTGCTCCATTACAAAATTCAGTCAATGATGCGAACGATCTGGCTAATCTTTTGGCCAGGAAAAATTTTGAAGTCATAAAAGTTTTGGATGGCACGCGATCAGAAATAAGAGAGGCGATCAAGCAGTTCAGTTCAAAAATTGCTTCAGGGGCAATTGGTTTGTTTTATTATTCAGGTCATGGCGTTCAGGTAGGTGGTGAAAACTATTTAGTTCCTATTGATGCCCGAATAGAATACCAGGAGGAAGTGCCGGACGAATGTATAGGTGTCTCCACCATTTTGCGATATATGGAAGCATCTAATAATAAATTAAACATCATGATTCTTGATGCCTGTAGAAATAGTCCGTTTAAATCTTTTTCAAGATCTGGAGAGAAAGGCATGTTGCGAGTCGAGGCGCCAGTAGGTTCTATTGTTGCCTATTCAACAGCACCTGGAATGACAGCCTCTGATGGTACTGGAAGAAATGGTCTTTATACATCCAAACTTATGAAATATTTGGATGTGCCTGGCCTTAAGGTAGAAGAAGTGTTTAAACAAGTTCGGATAGAAGTTAGCAAAGAGTCCAATAATACACAGGTACCGTGGGAGAGTAATTCATTAATGGGCGACTTCTATTTTAATTTGAATTAGAATACAGCGTGCGTTATTAAAAAAATAATAACCTCTCATATCGCCAAATATACCACGAGGAAAACCGCAACCCATGTCCACCATGGCAATTCGGTTAGCGAAATTCAAGTGATATTAAGTTATAGACTAAGCGATCACATTACTTGAAAACCATAAAATCGATAAACAGAATATGTCAGGCTATTGGGCACATTCTTCATTCTATGAAATACAAAAATGTTAAAATTATTAAACGGTTGTTGCTTCCTCTTTTTTAGCATATTCTTCTACGGGCAAACAGCTGCACACGAGATTACGATCTCCATACGCATTATCAACACGGCTAACACTTGGCCAGAACTTGGTCTCCTTCACAAATGATAATGGATATGCTGCCTTCTGCCTGCTGTAAGGTAGTGTCCATTCATCGGCAGTAATTACTGAAGCGGTATGAGGTGCGTGTTTCAATACGTTATGTTCTTTGTCGGCCTTGCCTTCTTCTACTTCACGGATTTCATTTCTGATTTCGATGAGGGCTTCAGCGAAGCGATCCATTTCTGCTTTTGGTTCGCTTTCGGTTGGCTCGATCATTAATGTTCCGGCAACAGGAAATGAAACGGTTGGTGCATGGAATCCATAATCCATCAAACGCTTGGCGATGTCTTCAACTTCCACGCCTGATTTTTTGAAATCGCGGCAGTCTACAATCATCTCGTGTGCACAGCGACCTTTGGTTCCGGTATAGAGTATTTTGTAGTGACCGTTTAATCTTTCTTTAATGTAGTTAGCATTGAAGATCGCCAACTTAGTTGCGTTGGTCAAGCCATCGCCTCCCATCATGGCGATGTATGCATATGAAATCACGAGGATACTCGCGCTTCCCCAAGGGGCTGCTGACACTGCTGTGATCGCATGCTCTCCACCAGTTTTTACAACAGCGTGACCGGGCAAGAATGGTTTCAATTTATCATTCACGCAGATAGGGCCCATGCCAGGACCACCACCACCGTGAGGGATACAAAATGTTTTGTGAAGATTCAGGTGACACACATCGGCACCAATATTTGCAGGAGATGTTAATCCTACCTGTGCATTCATGTTAGCGCCATCCATATACACCAATCCACCATGAGCGTGAATGGTTTCACAGATGTCGATGATCGCTTCTTCAAACACACCATGCGTTGATGGATAGGTTACCATCAAACAAGCAAGGTTGTCTTTATACTGAGCCGCTTTTGCTTTCAGATCAGCTACATCAATTTTTCCTTCTTCATCGGATTTAACGACCACTACATCCATACCTGCCATCACTGCGCTGGCAGGATTAGTGCCGTGTGCTGATGCGGGTATCAAGGCAATATTTCTATGATCATCTTTTCTGTTTTGATGATACGCTCGGATCACCATCAAACCTGCATATTCGCCTTGAGCACCGCTATTGGGTTGCAATGAAACTCCTGTGAAGCCGGTGATTTCTTTCAACCAGTTTTCAAGATTGGCAATCATGTGTTGATAGCCTTCCGTTTGACTGGCAGGAGCAAAAGGGTGAATGCCTCCCAACTCAGGCCACGTTACCGGAATCATTTCCGTAGTGGCATTCAACTTCATAGTACATGAACCCAATGAGATCATAGAATGCACCATCGACAAATCCTTGTTCTCTAATTTTTTGATGTATCGCAACATCTCATGTTCTGAGTGATGCGAATTGAATACAGGATGTGTAAGGAAGTTTGTAGAACGGATTAGTGATGAAGGCCAATTCAATTCACTCACGATTTCTTTCTTCACAGAAGAAGTACCAGAGAAAACTGAAATTATATTTTCAACATCTTGAAGAGTAGTTGTTTCATCCAATGAAATTCCAATGTGATTATCATGGAAATATTTGAAGTTCATCTCGGCAGCGTCTGCTTTTTGCAGAATGGTTTTCTGATCGGCAACAGCAATTTTTACCGTATCGAAATAATTTTTATTCACTTGTTTAACGCCTGCAGCAGCGAGGCCTTTTTCAAGAAGTTGGGTAAGAGCTTGAATGCGTCCAGCAATTTTCTTCAAACCCTCTGGTCCGTGATACACAGCATACATGCTTGCCATCACTGACAATAATACTTGTGCCGTACAAATGTTCGAAGTTGCTTTCTCTCTGCGAATATGTTGCTCACGGGTTTGCAATGCCATACGATACGCGGGATTACCTTTTGCATCGATGGACACTCCGATGATCCTTCCTGGAATTTGTCTTTTGAATTCTTCTTTCGTTGCAAAAAAAGCAGCGTGTGGTCCACCAAAGCCCATAGGCACACCGAAACGTTGTGAGTTACCAACGACAACATCGGCACCCATTTCGCCAGGTGATTTCATCATAAGCAAGCTCATCAGATCAGCACCCATCACAACGAATACTTCTTTCTCATGAGCAGAAGCAATGAACGCTGTGTGGTCTTTGATCTCACCATTGTTGTCCGGGTTTTGCAGATACACCGCAAACAAATCAGCATCGGTAATGTCTAATGATGCAACGTTCCCAACGACCAGCTTCACACCAATAGGTTCAGATCTTGTCTTAAGCAAATCAATCACTTGTGGAAAAGCATTCTCATCCACAAAGAAAGTATTTGCACCTGCCTGTCCGGTAGGCAGGTTTTTCTTGTTGCCTTTGCGTGAAGCATATAACAAGTGCATGGCTTCCGCAGCAGCAGTGGCTTCATCCAACAATGATGCGTTGGCGATTTCCATTCCCGTAAGGTCGATCACCATCGTTTGATAGTTGATCAACGCTTCCATGCGACCTTGTGCAATTTCTGCCTGATAGGGAGTGTAAGCCGTGTACCATCCTGGATTCTCCAAAATGTTTCGAAGAATAACACCTGGTGTGATACAGTTATAATAACCTGTGCCGATATAGGATTTATAAATCTTATTCTTCGACATCAGTTTTTTAAAGTCCCTCAGAAACTCGAATTCAGATTGTGCCGTTGGCAGCTGCAATGCTTTTTTCAAGCGGATGTTGGCAGGTACGGTTTGGTCGATTAGTTCATCCACCGAAGATGCCTTAACCACTTTTAACATGTCAGCGATTTGTGAAGCATCTGGGGCGTTATGGCGTGCTTCAAACTTTTCTGAGTAGTGAGGATTTATTTTCATAGGACAAATAAAAGTAGGTAGGAGTAAAAAATTTAAAAAGAAAACCCCGGCTGGCGGGGTTTGTTCTTAAAAGCGTTCGAATTGTGAGAAGAAAAAGTTGCCTTCGATGGCAGCGTTTTCATCAGAGTCGGAGCCGTGAACGGCATTCGCATCGATTGATTTCGCAAATAATGCACGGATAGTGCCTGGAGCTGCTTTTGCAGGATCAGTAGCGCCAATCAGCTTTCGGAAGTCCTCCACTGCGTTATCCTTTTCCAGGATCATTGGAACGATAGAGCCACTGGACATATAAGCGCAAAGTTCTCCATAGAAAGAACGCTCCTTATGTATTTCGTAGAATTTGCCGGCCAACTCAGGGCTTAATTTCGCCTTTTTCATTGCTACAATGCGAAAACCCGCATCTTCAATCATTTTAGTAATTGCACCTGTGTTTCCAGCCGAGGTAGCGTCTGGTTTGATCATCGTAAAAGTCCTGTTTCCTGCCATTTTATTGATTATTTATTGTTTTCAGAAGGGTTTTTAATCGGGCGCAAAATTAGACTTTTCGGTCATAGTCCATGCCTTGGACGCGGAGTTTTTTGATGATTTATCCAAATGGTTGCCCAGCATCCATTTCAGGCTATGCACTCACAATTAAAATTGCCATTTTTGCCATTTCAATGGAAAACCTCCAAGCCTTCAAATTGCTGATCAGCTCGCCTAAGCGAGTGGTAATCGTGACTCATTTTAAACCAGATGCTGATGCGTTGGGGTCTTCTTTAGGCTTGTCGGGCTATTTAATTAAGAAGGGCCATGCTGTTTCGGTGATTACCCCGAGTAATTATCCTGATTTTCTGGCTTGGATGCCTGGAAACGAAGCGGTGCTCGCACTTTCTAATGATAAACCTGAAAATGAACAGAAAGCTCAGCAGTTAATTGAGGATTCTGAAATTGTTTTCTGTCTTGATTTCTCCAGTTTGAGCAGGATCAATAGCCTGGGCGAAATGATCAGGAAGTCAAGTGCCGTGAAGGTTTTAATCGATCATCACCTTGAGCCAGAGAACTTTGCTCAGTTTGTGCAGTGGACTACGGCTTCCGCATCCACAGCAGGGTTGATTTTCGAGTTGATTGAAGAATTGGGCGAGAAAGCATTGATTGATCAGGACGTTGCCAATTGTTTATATGCCGGCTTGATGACCGACACGGGAGGATTCAGACACAACAATACCCGCCAAAAGGAGTTTTTGATTGCATCTGAATTAGTTGGCCTCGGAGCAAACCCGCATGAAACAGCCCGACAAATTTATGACACCAGTTCTCTTGAGCGACTTCGCCTTACAGGATTTGTGTTGAGTCAAAAGTTAGTGGTGTTACCAGAATATAACACTGCTTACATGACGCTGAGCCAGGATGAATTGAAAGCGTATGGTGCTCAAACCGGTGACACGGAAGGATTGGTCAACTATGGTCTGTCTATAAAAGACGTAAAACTTTCTGTGCTGATGTATGATCGCAAAGAAGAAATAAAATTATCATTTCGATCGTTGGGAGATTTTTCAGTGAACGATATGGCGCGAAAATATTTTGAAGGAGGAGGTCATCGAAATGCCTCCGGTGGATCTTCTAAACTAACATTGGAAAACACCTTAAAGAAACTCCTGGAAATTTTACCAGAATATAAAGTTCAATTAAATAAAGAGTAGTCAACTAAAAATCAAAAATGAAAAAATCAATTGTAGCGGTGAGTCTTGTGGCGTTGTTAATGGCGGCATGTTCATCCACCAAAGAAACAAAATCAGGGTATAAGTATAATGTAGTGCGTGCTGGTGACGGCAAGTTGCCGGCCACAGGTCAAATCCTGATTTTAAACATGTCTTTTAAAGACTCTAAAGACTCTATATGGTCGGATAGCCGCAAGGCTGATTACCCAACCATGGTGCAAAAGCAAGACACCGTGCCTCAGGGCGATATTGTGTTGGAGGTTTTCCAAATATTGACAAAAGGTGATAGCGTAACGTTTACGGTTTCAGCTAAGGATTTATTTGAAAAGACATTCAAATCTCCACCACCTGCTGGAGTTGATACAACCGGGTTTTTCACTTTTGAAATTGGCGTTACCGATGTGATCTCGGAAGAGGACGCAAGAAAGTTGCAGACCGAAATCATGGCAAAGCTTGGTGAGAAAGAAGCTGTGAAGCAAAAAGAGCAATTGGCAATTGACACAGTCCTTATAGATAATTATTTGAAAGAGAAATCTATAGTAGCCCAAAAAACCGCTTCTGGCCTGCGATATGTAATTGAGAAACAAGGAATGGGTGAAAATGCTCAGCAAGGCCAAACTGTGACAGTGAATTACTCTGGATTTTTACTGGATGGTCGTTGTTTCGATAGCAGCTTTGAGTCAATAGCTCGTGCCAACAATGTATACAATGAAGCACGCGCTCCGTATGAGCCTCTTGAAGTTGTAATAGGATATCGCCAGGTAATGCAAGGATGGGAAGAAGCACTTTCGCTGATGAACAAAGGTTCTAAAATGACCGTCTACATTCCATCCGGTCTGGCTTATGGACCAAATCAAAGAAGTGAGTTAATCACACCAAATTCAAATATGAAGTTTGAAATGGAATTGATTGATATCAAGTAAGCAGATGAGACGGATATTAGTAATAGCTTTTGTTACTGGGCTTGTGTTACTGCAGGCATGTAAGAAGGATAATGATCCCACCTGCACCAAAGAAGTAGATGCAGCAAAGTTAGCTGCTGTTGATCAGACCAGGCTTGCTGCAGACATCGAAGCAATTGACGCGTATCTTGCCACGAATAACATTACTGCTCAAGTCGAACCAAATGGTGTTAGATATACGATTAATGAATTGGGCACAGGTACAAAAATCCAGTGTCTTGAAAATGCAGTTACTGTAAAAACCACCGGCTGGCTTTTAAAATTTGGCACCGTGTTTCAACCTGAATCAGAATTCTCCCTCTTTCTCAATAGACTTATTATAGGATGGCAGTTGACCCTGCCCTTAGTTCCGATTGGTTCAAAAATAACGGTCTACATTCCTTCCGGGTATGGATATGGAGTGTATGGAGGAGCTAATGGAAAAGTGCCTTCTAATGCAAATTTGATTTTTGACATAGAATTGATTTCAGCAAAATGATATGTTGTGTTTTGCTACGAATAATCAGCATAAACTAGAGGAAGTCCGGGCTCATTTGGGTTCGGACTTCCAATTAGTAGCCCTTGAGGAAGTTGGTTGCAAAGAAGAATTGCCTGAAGAGCAGTCAACCCTGGAAGGTAATTCATTTCAAAAAGCAGAATACGTTTATAAAAATTTTGGCATCTCTTGCTTTGCTGATGATACTGGCTTAGAGGTGCAAGAGCTGCAGGGAGCCCCGGGAGTATATTCAGCAAGGTATGCGGGAGCGCAGCGCAGTGCAGAAGACAATATGCAACTGCTTCTTAAGAATTTAGCCGAATCACAAAACCGTAGGGCAAGGTTTAGAACGGTTATTACATTAATCACACCTGAGTTTACCAAACAGTTTGAGGGAATTGTTGGCGGAAAAATCATCTATGAATATAGAGGCTCAGGTGGCTTCGGATATGATCCCATTTTTTTACCTGATGGATTTAACAAAACATTGGCAGAAATGAGCATAGAAGAAAAGAATGCCATCAGTCATCGCGCAAGAGCGGTGAACAAGTTGGTTGAATTTCTGAAAGAGAAGCATTCGTCACTAAAGAATAAAGCATGAATAAGCCCTTTACGATTGGTATCACAGGTGGAAGTGGTTCAGGGAAGACTTTTTTTCTTCAGGGACTTTCTTCCTGCTTTAAAGCCGATGAAATTTGTTTGATCTCACAAGACAACTATTACAGATCACGCGATCAACAACCTGTTGATGAGAATGGAATCAAAAATTTTGACTTACCAATCTCCATTGACCACGAAGCTTTTCAGCATGATCTCTTATTGTTGAAGGCTGGCCAAAATGTAATTAAGAACGAGTATACTTTCAATAATCCGACTGCGACTCCAAAGGTTCTTGAGTTTAAAACTGCACCCATCATTGTGGTAGAAGGTTTATTCGTTCAGTATTTT
>JANOUH010000129.1:0-4154 GCA_031416795.1 Cytophagales bacterium
CGGGTTATTCTTGGATCATCTTTTACTTTGAAAAAAGCAGATTGATTATTCGTGCTACCAGCAAACTCACAATTCCATTCTCCTGAAGGCATCACGATCATGACGCACGGCTTGCCCGGGTGATTACACGACTGGTTATTGCCAGACTCTTCATGGGCATAAAGATTAAGGTGTTTGATGGATTGTAACTGCTGATCGGCATTTACATTCATGGTACGAAACTTCAGCAGCTTAAAGTGCTTATAATTTTGACCTGCCCGCCAGGCACCATAGAGTACACCTCCTTTAGATTCCAGCTTTATGATCAGCGCCACCAGTAATAATACAGGCGACAAGACTAACAGCGCACCTGCTGACAGCACTACATCTAATATTCTCTTCGCTTTCATGAGTTATTTTTTTGTCAAAAGTATTCCGAACCACTGCACCTGGTCTTTTTATTCGATTAACAGCAGTGGAATAGAAGATGAATTACCTGATTTGATAGATTAACTTTTCAATGGAAGTGATCCTTCCTGGATTTTTTATCTACAACTTAGCGGAGGGAAAAAAATGTTCTCAGAACAGTGCGTTGATGTTCAGGAAACCTTAAATTGAATAAAAAACAGACCTTATTCAGTTAACTTTTCGATGAATCCGGTTTAAGCTTCGATGAACCTTTTTTTACCACAGTAGTTGTTCTTGATCTTGCTGCACAGAAAAGTGTAACGATTATAAAAACTAAAAAGAAATCAATATGTACGGAATTGTAAACAAAGCCATCGAGGAGCTTGTAACTCAGAAATTCGGACTCGATGCGTGGGAAGCAGTAAAAGAAAAAAGCGGTGTGGATGTAGATTTTTTCCTCAGCAACGAACCCTATGATGATGACATCACCTACAAATTGGCAGGTGCAGCATCTGAAGTTTTAGGGATTACCGTTGGACAGGTTCTAAATGCCTTTGGTGAATGGTGGATATTGAAAACCGGTAAAGAAAAATACGGTGGGTTAATGGAAGCCGGGGGTAATAACCTGAAAGAATTTTTAGTCAATCTCCCGTTATTTCATAACCGGATTATGCTGATCTATCCTAAACTTACTCCGCCTGAATTTAAAGTCAGCGATGTCACAGATAATTCCATCCTCGTACATTATCATTCCAAGCGGGAAGGATTGCAGGAATTTGTTAGAGGATTATTAAGTGGTTTGGCAAAAATGTACCAAACCGATGCAGTAATAGAACTCATTCAAAGCAGGGATGATGGAAGCAGTCATGAAATATTTAAAGTAAGCTGGTAACGGATGGCACATCATTTTTCATTTAACGAAGCACAGTTTAATCGTCTATTTCCGTTTTATCTTTTAATAAACCGGGAACTGAAGATTACTTCAATGGGGAAATCCCTGCGCAAATTGGGCGAATTGCAAAATGATGTTCCATTTAATAAACTGTTCAGCATACCACGACCATATACGCCTATAGAAGATTTTAATAGCCTTTTATCCTTGCAAAACCAATTGGTGGTTATGGAGGCTGTACTTCCGCAAAAACTTTTGTTACGGGGGCAGTTGGAATATTTAGCACCATCCGATGAATTGCTATTTATTGGCTCACCATGGTTTGATTCAATAGAACAGGTAACAGAAAGAAAACTTGTTATTGTTGATTTCGCATATCATGACCCATTGATTGATCTGCTACATGTATTGAAATCTCAGGAAATCACCAATCAAGACCTGAAGCAACTCCTTTCAACCATTAACAAACAGAAAAAGGATTTACAAAGAGCTAATAAAGAAGTACATGATATTGCTTTGTTTTCAACACAAAATCCGGATCCGCTTGTTCGTATAAATTTTAATGGTGAAATAATAAGAAATAACCCAGTCTCTGCCCAGCTTAACTTTTTTGAATTGGATAATAAAGTATACCGGAATGATGAGTTCTTTAAATTGGTTGCGGAGAGAATTGATAAATCAAATTCCCGTTGGATTATAGAAGCAAAATCAAAAAACAGAGATTATTCTTTTGTATGTGTGTCCATGGTGGAAGAAGGATATATCAATATTTATGGACGTGATATCACCCAGCAAAAGAAAGACAGTGAAAGTTTGAAAGTGCTATCGCAAATTGCCGAAGATAATAGCAATGCCGTGGTGATTACAGATAGAGAAGGACGAATCACATGGGTAAATAAAAGCTTTGTGAAAATGACAGGATATAGTTTAGATGAAGCCATTGGCAAAAAACCCGGCCATTTTTTACAGGGACCTGAAACAGATAAAAAAACGATTGACTATTTACGCAAGCAAATTGAAACCGGTGTACGATTTGATACAGAAATTATTAATTACTCAAAAGGCGGAAATAAATACTGGACGCGTTTGCAAGGTCAACCTATTAAAAATGAAGCAGGGGAAGTAACCAGTTTTTTTGCCGTGCAAGAAAATATCACAATAGAAAAAGAGTCAGAAAGCCGTTTCTGGAAAGCATTAGAAAATATTGGTGACAATGTTTGGGAACATGATTTCCGAACAGGTAAGACTTATTTTTCTAAATCAGAAAATGAGTTTTTGGGACTCCAAGCCAATGAGACAGAAAATATCGATGAATTATGGTGGAAAAGCGTTTTGGATGAAGACCGGCATTTATTAATCGCAAGCGACAATAAGTACCGGAATGCTGAAATTGATTCGCACAGCATGGAATATCGCATCAGACACAGCAGCGGAAGTATAAAATGGGTATTGGACAGAGGTGTCGTCATTGAAAAAGACAGAAAAGGCCATCCAATGCGCCTAACAGGCACACATACCGATATCACAAACATAAAAATTACAGAAACAGAGCTCGCTAACAGAGTAAAACAATTCCAGTCATTATCTGAGAATATACCGGGTGTCATCTTTGAGTATGAGTTCAGAAATGATGGTACAAATGGTATACGTTACATAAGTCCGGCTATTGAAAGAATCTTTGGAATTAAGCAAGATGAATTCAAAAACTATCTTACCTATATACACCCCGATGACAGGGAAATGGTCATTCAAAAGAACCAATACAGTTATCGAACACTAGAACCATTTTATTGCGAATCCAGATTAATTGTACCGGGTCATGGAACATTTTGGCATTCAGTATCATCCGCTTTTTCTTACAATGCAGAAAACGGTAATATCGTATACACAGGTGTGATATTTGATATCACCACAAGGAAGAATGCTGAAGAAAAAATTAAAGCTCAGGAGAAGAAATTCCAGAGTATCATTGCCAGTATGAATATGGGTTTGCTGGAGGTTGACAATGATGATATCATAACCTTTGCAAATCAGGCGTTCAGTGATATGAGTGGATACGCTATTTCAGAATTGCTGGGGGCAAAAGCGGGCAATTTGCTGATGACTGTTGAAAAGCGTCATATCATTGAAAGTAAAAACTCATTGCGGAAGGAAGGAATATCGGACGCGTATGAATGCCAGGTGGTTGATAAAAGTGGTAACCTGAAATGGTTGTTTATCAGTGGTGGGCCACGTTATAATGATGAAGGAGTTGCCGTTGGGTCCATTGGTATTCATCTTGATGTTTCGTATCAGAAAAATCTCGAAAAAGTACTCACCGAAGCAAAAGAAGAAGCGGTTAACCTGGCAACATCGCGGGAATCCTTTTTGGCAAGTATGAGCCATGAAATCCGGACTCCTCTAAATGCAATCATTGGAATGATACGCGAACTGAAATTGACCACACTCACTCATGATCAAAAGATTCTAATAAGGCATGCCGATGCTTCCAGTGTTCATTTGCTATCGCTTTTAAATAACATTCTGGATTTATCAAAAACTACCTCCGGCAATTTACAACTAGACAGAACTTCATTTAATCTTAACGCTCTGTTCAAAGAAGTAAATACTATTATGGGGCAATTAGTGATTGAAAAATTGCTGGATATCACCTTCGAGTTACCTCCTGCTCAAGACACCAACTATTTTGGTGACCCTGGCAGGATCAGACAAATTTTGATAAATATAATAGGCAACGCCATCAAGTTTACTGACAAAGGAGGTATCCATGTCACTTGTGTGATTGATGAGGATGTTGAGCGGAACAATTTCCATTCTGTAACCATAACTGTAGCAGATACCGGAATTGGTATGGATGCCAAATTTCTTGCTGTCA
>JANOUH010000130.1:0-9388 GCA_031416795.1 Cytophagales bacterium
TTTACATTTTGACAAGGTAACACGAGTTTGAAACTTTTATTTCCTTCAAAGGGAGTTCCAGTAACATGACTCTTTTTCATCTTTAAACGTACCGGGGGGAAGTAGCAATGCTTCCTTCTGAAATTTCCGCGGGCACGAATACCAACTTCAAGCGAATCCCATTGACCTTGATCGTTTTTGTAAGTGAGGTGGGAAGGGAAGAAGATTGAATCACTCTCGCTTCTTTTAACTTCTTTCATGGAGAAGCTCAGCCGCAAAGAAAGAGGCTGTGTCTCTTGAAAGATGACGGGAATTTCTTTTTGCTGTGATTTGCTGATGCTCGCAAAAGCACAACACAGTAAGGTTGCTAAAATAGGTTTGGGTAAGGATTTCAATAGTAGTAGATTTTTAAGATCACTTCATGTTAATCGAAATCAAACTGGTCTATCAAAATTTACGCATATAATTATTCTCAGCCAAAAGCTAAATTCACTTTAGTTTTATGGGATGAGCCGTCTGCATAAAAATGTATCGCTAAGGCGAAAGTTTTTTGTAATTCTGTAGGATACATTTAATTCATTATGAGAAATTCAATACTCCTTCTGATGCTTGCTTTGTTGGTTTCTACCGCCAATGCACAAAAGAAAAGCGCAGCAACATCACCACCTAATACCGTTTCATTTGATCAATCACTTTACTCCGGAGTACAGTGGCGTGAGGTTGGCCCTTTTCGGGGAGGAAGATCGAGTACTGCAACCGGTGTTCGCGGAAATCCTAACCTGTATTACTTCGGCACTGTAGGAGGAGGCGTTTGGAAAACGGAAGATGCTGGCCAAACCTGGGAAGGCATCACCGATAATTATTTTGGAGGAACTGTGGGCGCTGTTGCTGTTGCCGAGAGTGACCCTAATGTGATTTATGCAGGCGAAGGCGAGCAAACATTACGCAACAATGTTTCTTCCGGTTGGGGAGTTTGGAAATCAACCGATGCCGGCAAGAGTTGGAAACACATTGGCCTTCGCGACTCAAAGCATATTTCACGTATTCGCATTCATCCTAAAAACCCCGATGTTGTTTATGTTGCAGCTATTGGGAATTTATGGAAGCCCAACGAAATGCGTGGCGTATTTCGCAGCACCGATGGCGGACAAACCTGGAAGAAGATTTTATATATCAATGAAACCGCTGGGGCGGGAGACTTAACATTCGATCCAAACAATCCACGCATTATCTACGCTGCCACATGGAACATGAAGCGAAACGGTTATCGTATGGATAGCGGTGGCCCGGATTCAAAACTTTGGAAAAGCACCGATGGCGGTGACACCTGGGAAAATCTCTCTGATAAACCGGGCATGCCAAAAGGAATGAATGGAATAATTGGAGTGACCGTTTCTCCTGTTAACTCAAGCCGCTTGTGGGCAATCATTGAAAATACAGAATCACCAGGCGTGTATCGCTCCGATGATGCAGGGAAAACCTGGGCAAGGGTAAATCAGGATCGTGCATTATTGCAACGTGCCTGGTACTACTGCCGTATTTATGCCGACACGCAAAATGAAGACAAAGTGTTTGTACTCAACGTAAGCTATGGAGTTTCAAAAGATGGAGGAAAGACTTTTGAACTTAAAGATGCACCGCATGGCGATCATCATGATTTGTGGATCGATCCCGACAATAATCAACGGATGGTAATGGCTGATGATGGTGGCGCTCAGGTTTCAAATGATGGTGGAGAAAACTGGACTACCTACCATAATCAACCGACTGCTCAGTTTTATAGAGTAACCACTGACAACTCATTTCCTTATCATATTCTGGGAGCACAACAAGATAATACCAGTGTTCGTATTCCGCATCGCACCACTGGAAACAACATAACAGAAAATGATTGGACCGCTTTGTCTATCGGGGAGAGCGCTCACCTTGCGCCTGACCCAACTAATCCAAACATCATTTATGGAAGTGATTACAAAGGCTACATGAATATGCAAAATCTTGACAACGGTCAGGAGCGCAGTACAAATGTATGGCCCGATCTTCCGGCAGGCTCCGGTGTTGAAGTCATGAAGTATCGTTTCAATTGGAATTATCCGCTGGTGTTCAGTCATCATGATCCTAAGAAACTTTATGCAGGATCAAACTATTTACACACAACGTATAATGGGGGACAAAGCTGGGAACCGATCAGTCCAGACCTAACACGAGGTGAGCCTGAGACTATAAAATCATCAGGAGGGCCAATCACACAGGACAATACAGGTGCGGAATACTATGCGAATATTTTTGTAATAGCGGAATCACCTTTTACGAAGGATGAAATCTGGACAGGCTCTGATGATGGCTTACTTCATGTGACTACAGATGGTGGAAAGAATTGGAATAACGTAACGCCACCCATGTCTCCAAAGTATAACATGTGGAATAGCATTGATGTGAATCCGTTTGTGAAAGGCGGAGCTTATGCCGTTGCCACCTCGTATAAATTTGGAGACCACACTCCTTACATCTACAAAACAGCTGACTACGGAAAAACCTGGACGGTAATTACTAAAGGAATTCCGAATGAAGAATTTGCACGTGTTGTGCGGGCCGATCCTAAGAGACAAGGCTTGTTGTATGCCGGCACAGAAAAAGGAATGTGGATTTCATTCGATGATGGTGCAAGCTGGACAAAAATGCAATTGAACTTACCACCTGTGCCTATTGCCGATCTTGCAGTGAAAAATGATAACCTGATCGCGGCAACGCACGGACGAAGTTTCTGGATGATTGATGATCTTACTCCGCTCCATCAGCTTAATGTTGATATGAGCTCGCGTGAAGTTGTATTGTTCAAACCTATGCCCAGCTATCGCATGCCGGGTGGTGGCGGAGGGCGAGGTGGAAATAGAAAACTGGAAGGAGAGAATCATCCGGGTGGAGTGATGATCCACTACTTTGTGAAAGCAATAGATGATAAATCGGATGTGAAGATGGAAATACTTCAAGCCGATGGAGCTATTATCAAATCCTATAGCAACAAAGCAACAGGCACGAGTCAACTTCCGGTGAAAGCGGGAGGCAATCGCTATGTGTGGGACATGCGCTATCCGGGATATAAAACATTTCCAGGGATGGTTTACTATGGATCACCCAACAATGGTCCTAAAGCAGTACCAGGAAAATATAAAGTGCGCCTCACGGTGAATGGAAACACAACAGAACAAGAGTTTGAAATTCTGAAAGATCCAAGGATCAACACCACGCAGGAAGAATTACAATCGCAGTTTGAATTTCTTACTAAGGTGCGCGACAAAGTAAGCGATGCCAATCAGGGCGTAATAGATATACGTAAAATAAAGGCGGATCTCACCTTTCTGAAGACTAAAATAGGAAGTGATGTACAATATAAAGAGTTATCCGATGCAGTGAAGAAGTTTGAAGATGACCTCACGGCTCATGAGGATAATATTCATCAAACAAAAAATCGTAGCGTGCAAGATCCACTCAACTACGGCATCAAGATGAACAATCGCCTTGCTCACCTGATGTATGAACAGGCTAAGGGTGATTTTCCTCCAACCAAACAAGGAGAAGAAGTAAGGCAAATACTTACCAAAATGGTAGATGATGAATTATCGAAATTGCACAACACCATTGATAAGAATGCGGATCGCATTAATAACATGGCGAAAGAAAAAGGCATTGAAGTGGTGATGGTAAAGAAGCAACCGATGGTGAATTGATTATTGGGGTGCTCATAGATAATAAAGTCAGATAGGTGGGTTGTCATTTTATAAGTGACAACTCATCAGCCTAATTGACAGCAGGAATCATATTTGTTCTTCACCAAGCTGCTGTTTAGTTTGTGCAAAGCGGCATGTTTAGAATCTTAATCGGTTTAAAAACTCCGACAGATCATCTTTTAAAGATGTTTCATAGGCAATGCCCAGCTTACTGTTTACTTCATCGTTTCGTTTGATATTCAGATTACTCAAGCTCAGATATTGATTGATAAGGATAAATTCTAACTCAGGAATGAGCTGTTTGAACTCATCTACAATGTCCATCACCTTATAGGTTTTATCTACCAGGTTGTATGTTCCCTTAGTCAGATCGCTGGTTGGCAAATTGGCCAATGCTTTAGCGATCTTGTCGGCATGAATGAATGAGCGTGACTGGTCACCATTACCGTGAATGGTGATGCGCTTTTCAAAATTGGCTTCGAACATGAATTTATTGATCACCGCATCGAACCGCATGCTCCTGTTATAGCCATATACGTTTGCGCAACGAAAGATATATACTTGCATTTTATCGGAGAGTCTTCGCAAATGTTCCTCAGCGCGTAATTTAGAAATGCCATAGAATGATTTTGGATCAGGCTCAACGCTTTCATCTACTGGCTCCGTGGAAGAGCCATAGACACCCGCACTACTGGTATAAATAAGTTTATTAACGGATGATTCTTCCAATAAATAAGCAAGCTCCGCGGTGCCCCAATGATTGATCTGATCAAAGAGATGGGCGTCAGAATTGGCGAAGGGAGTTGTTACACGTGCCGCCAGGTGATATACGATATCAATACCTTTCAATGCCCGCATGAGTTTACGACTGTCCAGCAACTCGCCTCTGACAAAAGTAAGTTTTTGGTGCCCTTCATTCTTGGCACCGATAAACAAATTATAGTTAGAGCGGCTCAGGTTGTCATACACGATAATTTTTTCGACCAGAGGATTCGCACAAAGCAAATCAACTAATGGTGTGCCTATATAGCCAGCCCCACCGGTAATAAGAATTTTCATGGAACAGATAAATTTAATTATCGAGATCGTTATTTAACAACCAATTCGGTGTGTAATCCACACTCTACTTTTTTTAACCCAAACCAACGGGCTTCCCTTTCCTGCATCGATGGGTCATGTCTACGTGTGCATGGTTCGCAGCCAATACTCATGAATCCTTTTACTTCAAGTGGATGGGCTGGAAGTTTATATTCTTTGATATACTGCCATATCATTTTTGATGTCCACTGCAGCATGGGATGATAACGCATCGTTCCATGTGGAGCCGGCTGCTCTTCTTTCATAGAAGCACGAACAGAACTTTGGTCAGCACGCACTCCGTTAATCCACACATCGTGCGATCTTAAAATGCTATCCATGGGCATGGTCTTGTTGAGGTAACAACAATGGTCAGGATCGGAGGTGAACAAGAGTTTGCCCTCACTATCGCGTTGCATGAATTTTGGAACATCGGATTTGAGATCAATCACGTTCAATCCAAACTCTTGTGCCATGCGATCTCTGAATATTAAAGTTTCAGGAAAATGATAGCCTGTATTTATAAAGTAAACCGGAATGGTATTGTCAATGCGGCTTATCAGGTGTAGCAATACCAGGCTGTGCGATTGAAAAGAGGAACTGGTGAACATCTTTTTCCCTTCAGTCTTGTATTGAATAATTTTATTCTCTATCGATTCTATAGGATACATTTTCAAATGTAAATCAAAATTTTTGTTTGTACTTATTTTAAAAACCTTTCCATTTCAAGTGCCTTTAAATACAAGACGTGTCTTTTTATTTTGCGATAGGAGCCGTCAGCTCTATGGTATCAGAAGACAACAGAGGTACAGAATAATCTCCCGATTCAATTATCGAAGCAGGAAAATATTTTTTTACGGATTCGATTTCATCATTCTTTATTAACGTCTGATAAACGTAGATGGATTTTAATCCTGCCAAGCCTTTCAATGGGATAATGCCTGCGGCTGTAATTTGATTGCCATTCAGATTGAGGAACTGAAGGTTAGTGAGTGATTTTAATTGGGATAATCCAGTATCTGTAATCTGAGTATAGTCCAAACTTAATCGTGTAAGTTTATTCAAAGCGATAAGCTTTAGTAGATGATTGTCAGCAACCGGTTGACCACCTGCCTTCAGCCAAACCAGTTGTTCTTTCACTTTGCTTAACAAATCGATGGCTGAATCTAATGATGTAGCATTAATCAGATTTGCAGAAAGATAATTACTGTTTGCCGCCACGGGCAAAATCACCACACCTAGTTTTTGAAGTTGGTTGAGCGTAGTTTGATCTGCAGGTTGTATTTCAACTGACGGAACATCCGATATGCGTAGCGCTTTTTCTGAAGAGATTATTTTTTCAAGGACGGCAAGCTGGCCCGCATCGTTCACTGACTTTTTAAAATCAGCACCCGAAGCAATCCATGTTTTTAATATTTCGATTTCCTTTTCGTTTGGTTGCTTCTTCTCTTTCGGAGGCATGTGATCTTCATCGTCAAGCGGAAGGAGTAATCGATCGATCATATCGCTCTCATCCACTTTGCCTGCAACAACCACGACTCCGTCTTTGCCTCCTTTAAGAATGTGCTGAGGTTCATCTAATCGAAGCTTTCCTTTTTGTTTGGAGGTCCCATGACAACCATAGCACTTATCTTCTAAAATAGGTTTTACCAGGTCGTCATAAAAAACAGCCTCCTGTAAATTTACTTTCGAAATGTCAATACTTGAACCGGAAGATAATCCGGCTGTGAGATAATCTTCACCATGAGTTAACGACCCTCCCAGGTGTCCTGTGATCATCAGCAATATCAATAGAACCACAGAAAATGATTTGTGAAATGATTTGAATCCTTTTTCACTTCGCATCCATGCATAGCCAAGTGAATAAACCGTTAACGAGATTGCCATCCATTGATGCCATCCCACAATATCAGATTCATATTCTCCGCTTTGCGAAAGCAGGTATCCCGTCAGGCACGAAAAGATGGCAGTTCCAGAACCAATCAGTAGAATGGGGTGAATGGATCTTTTGAGGTATCTGTATTTTTTTTTCGTTGGCAGCAACTCAAACAGAATAGCCAACAACAAAATGCCAATGGGCAAGTGAACTAATAACGGATGAAGGCGACCAATCAAATCAAACATAATTATTAAGCATATCTTTTTCGCAACACTTCCATCATGTGAACATTGATGTCCCACTGATTGGCAACGGCTTGTCTTGTATAAGGCAACGTAGGCATGTAATCGGCAGGGCCAAATTCGGTTAAGAACGTCATGCGCTTCCCTTCTTTTCTTTTTGTTTCAACCACTTTATCCCACCAACTGAAATGGGCTTTTACAGCATCACTCCATTCAGGTGCACGCGGATCACTTACTTGTGGCCCTTCCGGTTGACCGATGTGTGCATGAATATGATCCGTGCGACTAAGCGCCAACGCAACAGTTTCTTCCTGATCGCTTAGATAGGATTCGTGCACATTGCACCAGTGAGAGATGTCGAGTGTTAATCGCAAACTGGGCACCTTCTCAATAAATTGACGCGCAATGGTGGCTGCAAATAAAATCCTTCCGCGATGACTTTCATGATAAACAGGCACACCGGTTTCCTTATTTATTTTCTCGGTGTAGTCCATGAATTGTTTGTTCTGCTCGAACGAGAAAAAATCTTTACCCGAATGACAATTGATGTAAACTGGTTTTGCTTTTGCAGCTGCTGATAAGTTTTGTTGAAATTGATCGAGGTGCTTTTGAAAATCTTTTTCACCACTGCCTACAAGAAAGCCAACCTGAAGTTTATGTTTGTTCAGTACCTCCAATAATTCGGCTCTATTTTTTTCATCCGTAGGCCACCAAACTTCCATACCATCATAGCCGGCTTGTTTTATTTTCGAGGCGAACTCATCCCAAGAACCCGTGAATCCCCAGGTGGTTGCAAAGATCAACAAAGAATATCCCGATTGTGAATCTGGCATAATCGGCTTGGCAAATGATGTAAGAGATGTTAACAAAAGTCCAGTGCTTGCCGCAGCGGTTGAGGTGATGAATTGCCTTCGGTTTAAATTCATTATGAAATAATTTGATGAATGATTTTTCCACTCACATCCGTCAGGCGGAAAGGCCGGCCCTGCGATTCATAGGTGAACTTTTCATGATCGAAGCCTAATTGATTTAAGATGGTGGCCTGAATGTCAAATGCATCAACTTTACCACTTACAGCACTGTAACCTATTTCATCAGTTTCACCATACGAGGTGCCGCCTTTTATTCCACCACCAGCCATCCACATGCTGTATGCTTCTGCATGATGATCTCTTCCTTTGAATGGCATTTTCTTCCCCTCACGATTTTCCTGCATCGGTGTTCTCCCAAATTCTGAACCCCAGATCACCAGTGTTTCATCCAGCAAACCTCTTTGTTTTAAATCAAGAATTAATGCAGTGATGGGTCTATCTACTTTACGGCATTTATTAATCAACCCAATATCTACTGCATTGCCGGCCGAATCACCATGAGTGTCCCAACCCCAATCAAACAACTGAACGAAGCGCACACCTTTTTCAACCAGCTTTCGCGCAAGCAACACGTTGTTGGCAAAGTTAGCTTCGCCTGGCTTTGTGCCATACATCTCATGAATGTAAGCGGGTTCATCATTGATGTTCATCACTTCAGGAACAGAGATCTGCATTTTATACGCCATCTCATATTGAGCAATACGTGAGAGTGTTTCTGGGTCTTTGTATTCCTCGTATTCCTCCTTATTGATTTTATTTATGGCATCAATAGAAGCTTTGCGCAAATCTCTGTCCATGCCGGGAGGATCTTTTATAAACAGAACGGGATCTCCTTCACTTCGGCATTGCACGCCTTGATATACACTAGGAAGAAATCCGCTACCCCACACACTCTTACCGGCATCGGGATTATTGCCACCCGAAGTGAGCACGACAAACCCCGGAAGATTTTTATTCTCTGAACCCAATCCGTATGTAACCCACGAACCAATGCTCGGTCTTCCTAATCGTGCGTTGCCGGTGTGCATTAATAATTGTGCGGGTGCGTGATTGAACTGATCAGTAGTTACTGCATTTAAAATCGCCATATCGTCAACCACCGTTGATAGATGTGGAAGATTTTCGGATAACCACAAACCACTTTTTCCATGCTGACTGAATTTAGCCTGGGGGCCTAACATTTTAGGAACACCGCGAATGAAAGCAAACTTTTTTCCTTCGAGCAATGAAGGCGGGCAATCTAATCCGTCAAGTTTAGAAAGCTCAGGTTTGTAGCTGAACAATTCTAATTGTGAAGGAGCACCTGCCATGTGAATATAAATCACCGACTTTGCCTTGCCGGGAAACATGGGGGGCTTGGGTGCAAGAGGATTCGTTGCGTCAAAGAAATTATAATTATTCGCTATCGCTGACGACTTTGAATCACAACCATAAAACAATGATCCCAACGCCAACGCGCCCAAGCCCATAGCACTTTCTTTTAAAAAATGCCTGCGGGTTTGTTGTTGCAACGTTTTATACTCCGCTTCTTTTTGTAGTCGTTGATTATGAATTTCTTTTTGCGTCATGATGCTTAGTTTTTATTTACCCACTCATCCAGGTTTAACATGG
>JANOUH010000131.1:0-3026 GCA_031416795.1 Cytophagales bacterium
GCAGACGCATCTAAATCTTTGAAATCCATTCCTGACTTTAGATTGATGGTTTCCAAGCTTAGCAAGTTGGAAACCCTTCTATAAAAGGTTTGATTTTACTCCGAATTGCAAGAGAATAATTTAGATGCGTCTGCCCTGCACAATAGGGCAGCCTCTTTTGTTTTGCGGTCGCGTGTTTGTAATTTCGTGACAAGATGCTCGTTTTTAAAACCATTTTTTTTACTTGTCTCGTGTTTCTGGCCTTTTCAGGCTCAGCACAAAATTCAGAGGCAGAAAAAATACAGAAGATTATACCCTCATTAAAGGAAGACTCTACCAAGGTCAACACACTAATCGAACTTGGTAATGCCTATCTGAGCACCGATGTCAATGAAGCCTTAATGTATGGGGAGGAAGCCAAAGTGTTGGCCGAGAAACTAAATTATGTAAAAGGTAAAGGTTTTGCGTTGAAACTTATTGGTCAGGCACTATCCAAGCAAAGTAATTTTCTGGAGGCCATCGATCAGTTCAATGCCTCATTGCAAGCCTTTGAATCTATTAACAATAAAGATGGTGTATCAAACATTTTAAACAATTTAGGAAGTGTCTATTTTAATATCGGTGATGACACTAAATCTATTGAATACCATTTGCAATCTTTAAAAGTAGCCGAAGAAATAAATAATAAATTCAGGATTGCTACCAATCTCAACAATATCGGAGGTGTATACTCCAACAAAGAATCAACGATAGATAAAGCGCTTGATTATTATTTAAAAGCACTGCCCATCTTTGAAGAACTTGATTACTCTGAGGGTGTTGGTGTTGCCTCAATGAATATTGGTGAAACCTATTTTAAAAAAGGCATGTATGATTCCGCTCTTACTTTTTTTTATACTTCCGTAAGAATATATGATGGAACAATCGATGCTACATTTCCACTGAGCTATTTGGGGGAAATCTATGCCGAACAAAATGATTTTGATAAGGCATTTCAATACCATAATCAGGCAATCGAAATTGCTGATCGTGCAGGCGCAAAACTTGAACTCGCACAGAGTCTTAATAGCATGGCGGGAACACAGCGAAAAAAAGGTGATCTGATGAGTTCCATTGAAACCTATAGAAAAGCCGTAAAAATTAGTGAAGAGGTAAGAGCCCGACAAGATACCAAGAAAGCCTATGAAGCCTTATCAAAATTATATGCCGAAACAGGTAATTTTAAAGATGCCTATATATATGAAACCCTATTAACAAGCATCAAGGACACACTCTATAATACTGCTGAGGATAAAAAAATACAGCAACTACAATTCAATTCCGACATTGATAAAAAGCAAGCAGAGATAGGTTTACTAACCAAAGAGAAAAAACTTCAAAAAATAATTTCCTATGCCACCGGAGCATCTGGATTATTGCTCCTGATTGTTGCCATTGGCTCTTATAACCGTTACAAGTATGTTAGAAGAACCAATAAAATAATACAGGAAGAAAGGGACAGATCCAAGGAGTTATTGCTCAACATTTTACCCGAAGAAACTGCCCGCGAATTAGAAACCAATGGTCATGCTCAAACCCGGTATTATGAAAGTGTGACCGTTTTATTTACTGACTTCAAAGGTTTCTCTACTATCGCAGGGAAACTTTCACCCCAGGATTTAGTAGCCGAACTCAATGATTACTTTGGAGCCTTTGATGAAATTGTAGGGCAGTACAATCTGGAAAAAATAAAAACTATTGGTGATGCGTACATGTGCGCTGGTGGCATACCTACACCTAATGATACAAATCCAATGAACGCAGTTCAAGCCGCATTGGCAATGCAAGAATACATGGCGAAGAAAAACGCGACCAGGAAAGAGAAGGGATTGGATGTATGGGAACTACGTGTCGGTATTCACACAGGCCCTATTGTAGCTGGTGTTGTAGGGAAGAGAAAATACGCCTACGACATCTGGGGCGATACGGTTAATATTGCCAGTAGAATGGAATCCAATGGTGAAGCAGGAAAAGTAAACATCTCCGATTCTACTTATCAACGCATCAAAGAACATTATCAATGTTTGTACAGGGGAAAAATTTCCGCCAAGAATATCGGTGAGGTGGATATGTATTTTATTGAGAGCACGATTACAAAGCCTGCCCTTCAGTTGGCTTAATTTAAAACATCTTCAACGCTTAAATTTAGCGATGATTTCCTGTATGTGTTGATGCTTTTTTGCTTCACGATTCTCCTTGCTGAATTTGGTGTGATAACGATGTGATTCCAGAAAAGTCTTTTGCACTAAATTCCATTCTCTCTCTGTTTCAACTACTCCCTGGGCTTTAAGTTCTTCCAGCAGGCGCCCTCCTATCTCGTAGAAATCATCACGACCTAAATAATCGAGATCAGCATCACACAATATTCTTTCCAGGTTATTCACTGGTGATTGCGGTATCCGGGTCGCCAGAATCATACTGCTTATTGACTCAATTTGGTTTGTATCCAGGCCATAAGCCGGTAGCATTTCTCTAGCCATCTTCGCTCCTTTTTCTTCATGATTTTTGGGCGAATGAATAAATCCGGCATCATGATAAAGTGCTGCCAATCTCAGAAGTCTTACTTCTTCCTCAGGCAGTTGCTCCCCTTGGGCAATAAGTGAAGAAGCGTTAAGTACATCATAGATATGATCAATATTATGATACTGAAGTTTGGGCATTTGCTTCTCCAGCAAGTCAATAATCTGTTTTTCTGCAGCAACAAAATCGGGAGATGTTGACTTACTCGTCTCCTTGACCAAATGATCGCGAAGATTTTTTAAAAGAGGATCAACATTCCACCAAATAAGATCTATGTCATTCGTCTTCCTTGCTTTTTCCAGCCAGGTTGTTGCCGAAGCAACATCCCCTAAAGACTTGAACACATGGACGACATAAATATTTATTCCTTTTTCATTGGCCTCACTTCTCTTAATCAATTCATTCAATAGCTCGTTGGCCTTTGCCTCATTTTTTAAACCAGCATAAGCCGAAGCGAGATAAGCCACCATAGAAGGTGGTCTTATTTT
>JANOUH010000132.1:0-3871 GCA_031416795.1 Cytophagales bacterium
CTCTCTACGCACATTTTATACTTCATCGGATACTCTTTGCATGCTATATTATTTTTTGTCGTACACTAGTAATAATTGATTAATGATTTCTGTCTACAAATACTCCAGATTCATCGCAATAGATAATCTCCAACACAAGAATAGGGTATTTTAAGTAGTCATTATTGACAAAACTAAACTATGAGAAAACGGGCCACCGTACTTATTTATTTGTTATTCACGCTTGGAGCCTTGCTTTCAAATAGAACCGTCATGGCCACACACGTAAGAGCTGCCGATATTAAAGTAGAACCTGATTGCAGCCGTGCCCGTACTTTCAAGATTACCATCGTTGCTTATCTGAATACATTATCCAACACACGCTTTGGAACGAACAGTACTGTTTATTTTGGAGATGGCACTTTCGCGCGGATACCAATCACCATAGCCTCCCTTAGAACAGATCTTGGCAGCAACATCGCCATCGCTACTTTTACTACTACTCACACGTATTCACAGGATGGAACGTACAGTATTGCCTACGTAGAGCGCGACCGCAGTACAGGCATACTTAACATCGTCAACTCGGATGATGTTCCCTATGTGACTTTCGTTGAATTTACTATTGATTCAAAAAACGGATGCAACACGGTGCCCATCCTCGCTGTGCCTCCGTTGGATAGAGCGTGTTATAAATCTGCGTTCTTTCACACCTCAGGCGCCTATGACATTGATGGGGATAGTCTTTCCTATGAATTATCTGTGCCGGCCAGCAGCCCCAATACGTTGGCCAACTATACGGCACCCAACAATTCACGATACTACGCAAACTTTAATCAAGGAAACGAAGCAGGAAATGGCACGCCTACTTTTTTTATTAACCCTGTTAACGGACTTCTCACCTGGGATGCCCCGGGCGCCATTGGAGAATACAATATTGCATTCAAGATTATCGAGTGGCGTAAAGATTCCGTTACGAGCATTTATAATAAACTAAGCACCACCACGCGCGACATGCAAATTGTGGTGGAAGAATGTGTCAACATCCGCCCGGACTTAACTGTTCCCACTGATCTTTGTGTGGAAGCGGGAACCCTAATCGAAGGATTGATAAAAGGAACAGACGGTGATAATCATAATGTGAAGATTGAAGTATATTCTGAAATCATTGATTTCTCTGCTGGTAAAATTCCTGCCACCTATTCACCCAATCCGCCCGAATTCAGTTCGTCAGTACCCTTTGCTCAATTGAATTTTCGATGGCAAACCGATTGCATTCACGTGCGTCAGCAACCCTATCAGGTGGTATTTAAAATTACCGACAATCCACCGCGTGGGCCTAAGCTTGTGAACTTTAAAATCTGGAATATCAAAGTAGTGGCACCAGCACCCAAGTGGAAAAAAACTGAATTGAATTTAGTAAAGCGCTATGGCGAACTGGAATGGGAAAGTTATGCGTGCACGAACGCTAATAAAATACAAATCTATCGCAAGGTAGATTCCTATCCCTACGCTCCTGGATTTTGTAATCCGGGCATACCTAAATTTTTAGGCTATAATCTTATTGCAGAAGTGCCGTTATCACAAACTACTTACACCGACACCAACAATGGAAAAGGTTTACTGGTAGGCGCCAAATATTGCTATCGCATCATCGCCTATTTTAATTCACCTGCCAGCACACCCAGTATGGTCTCCACCGAACAATGTATTGGCCCCATTGAAGCCGATGCTCCTGTGATTACTCATGTCAGTGTAGAAAAAACAGATTCTGTTCAAGGAAAAATACGCGTGAGTTGGCGTAGTCCATTCAACATTAACAGCACACAATATCCTAAGCCATATGAATATGAAGTTTATCGCGCATCCGATTTTATTGGAGAGAATAACATCATAAAATCTGGCCGTGTGAGTGACACTACGTTCGTGGATGCAAACCTTAATACAGATGTTAAAGTATTCAACTACCGGATTGTCTTGTATGCAAAACCACTCCATGCAGAGCGGATGATTCCTGTGGACACCTCTTCGGTGGCTTCCTCTGAACGACTATCATTTATAGCCGGTGTTAAGAAAATTGAACTCACGTGGCGCGATAGCGTGCCTTGGTCAAACGTAGTACAAAGAAGACCTTATCATCTTATTTATCGATCGGTAGAAAGCCCGCTTGAAAAAGACATGGTTCTGATTGATAGTGTTGAGGTGAGTGAAAATGGTTTTACATATGTGGATGCAGGTCAGTACAAGAACCAGGCGATACAAGATGATAAACGCTATTCATATCGAATATTAACCCGAGGCACCTATGGAAATCCAAAAATCGCCTTACAGGAAAATTACTCCCAGGTGATTACTACCTATCCAGAAAGTAAACTCCTTCCCTGCCAGCCGGCAGTAGAAATAAAGATGGTAAACTGTGATGAGTTTTTGAATTCAAACAACTGCTATCAAAGTGAATACAGCAACACTATTTTCTGGAGCGTGCAAAACGCATCGGGTTGTCGAAAAGATATTGTCTCCTATAAGATTTATGCGGCCTCCTCTACTGAGGGTGAGTATTCATTAATTAATCAGATATCCAAAGACACATTTTTTATTGATGGCGGCCTTGCCTCTTTTGCACGTTGCTATCGCATTTCTGCTGTTGATGGAAAAGGACAGGAAGGGCCATTGAGTGACTCCGTGTGCAACGACAATTGCCCATACTACGATCTGCCCAATGTGTTTACACCTAATGATGATGGATTCAATGACGTATTCAGTTCGAACTTCGATGTCAAGGATTTGCAAGATGGAACCATTACTTCGGGAGTAAGCATTCGTTGTCCGCAATTTGTAGAGAGTATTGACTTCAAGGTCTTCAACCGATGGGGCAAGCAGGTGTATGCTTATGCTTCAGAGGATGAAAATGCCATCAGCATCGATTGGAACGGTTATGACAACCACGGGCACGAACTAAGCAGCGGAGTTTATTTCTATACGGCAGAAGTTACGTTTAATGTCATGCGACCCGAAAGCAAAAAGAAACAGCTGCAGGGATGGGTGCATTTGGTGCGGTGATTTTGTCTGACCCCGAAATAAGTTTACCGATACAATACAAAATAGAAAACCTCTGCGTTGCGGCAGAGGTTTTCAGTTTAACAGTGTACTCATGATGAAGGGGTTTTAGTTGATGACGATTCCTTTCACTTGCTCATACTCGGGGCTCCTGAATCCAAAGATGGCGCCCAGGTAATCCTTTACCGCCCGGGTGATCATCATCACTGACTCTTCCTTGCCCACGATGATCTTGTCGCGCTTCATCCGTGCGTAGATCCATTGCTGCTTTGCCTCCAGCACGCGTTGGTTGAAGGCGTGGAGTTCCTTCACCTTGATGTTCAACCCTTCGATCGAAAGTTCAGGCTCGTTGGGTTGATAGCTTGGCTGGGTAGACGCTGTCTGCACAAGTTGCTCAAACCAGTCGGCCTTGTTTACGTAAGCCAACTGCATTTGTGAACGCCTGACCGGAACCGGTTCCACGGTATCCCCTGCTTTTTCGATGGGCTTGACAGGTAACCTCCGTCCTATGATGTTATGGAAGTACTGCCTTGCATCCGCCATCTTTTCTTCGGACGCCCCGAACGCTTTAAGTGCGCGGATCACACTTACGGCCTGCTTTGGCAAATCATCAAATGCCTGCTTGCGCACATTCACTTCATCATTGAAGTGCACCTTGGTCACCTTAACTTCTTCAAGCACCTGGCGGACCGCTTCCAATTGTGCCTGAAGTTTTTCTACCTGAAGGGTTTGACGGCCGGGGTTATATTTACCTCCATACCCGGTGCAGTAACCTATCAACCTGGTGAAGGCCTGCATGTTTTTAATTGTGTTCATAAACATTTTCGTTTATGGT
>JANOUH010000133.1:0-21545 GCA_031416795.1 Cytophagales bacterium
CAGTAAACGGAAATTGCAAAGGCAGCGAATCCCAACAAAACATTTTGCGAAAACTTGACGACAGTCGCATACTTCAATCCTTCTTCTCCTAACATGTTGCCGGCTGCTACAACAGCACCGGTGGTGTCAATCGTGCCACCCATCCAGGCACCGGCCGTGGCCTCGTTCATTCCGATAGCTTTCGCGATGTAAGGCATGAATAATAACATGGGGATTGCGGTGATCAACACCAATGAGATGATGTATGAAAGTTTTTTGTTGTCGCCCTTGATGACTCCGGCTGTAGCAATCGCGGCAGATACACCACAGATAGAAACAGCACTGGCGAGCATGGTGCGATACTCATCATCCAATCCGAATTTTTTACCGAGCCAAAAACAAAATTGCCAGACCGTGAGCACCACGATGATCGACTGAATCATGCCGAGTGATCCTGCCTTCATGATATCACCAAACAAAATACCACAGCCCAGCATCACTAATCCGATTTTGATGTAGAGCTCTGTTTGCAAAACGGGTTTTACCCAGGCGGGGACAGAGAGCACATTGGAGATGAATAAACCAATCAGCAAACTAAAGATTACAATTTCAAGACCAATGCTTTTAGCCGGACCATAGCCAGTGAGAATATGTGCCATCAGGGTGATGAGAAAAATAAACAAGTATCCTCTACTCGTAGTAAGAGAAAGTGTTTCGCTTTTTAAAAAGGAGGCGACACATAGTGTTAGAAAAGATAACCCGAAAAGGATAAAAAGATTCAAAGCCGATATTGAACCGATGGCAGTTGTTAATTCAGACAAATTGTTCCAGGCGATGGATGAGAACCAGAAAGTAATTCCTGACGAGGCGAGTAGGATTAAGAGAATGGCAATGATTATGGCAGTCCAGTCTTCAGACAGAGTCACTTTCATCTAAAGAAGTTTTAAAATTTCTGAATGCAGGATGGGTAGATCTTTGATGATGATTTTCCAAACAAGATTGTCATCTACGGAGTCGTAAGAATGAATAACCCGATTACGGAAGGAAATTATTTGGCGGGCGCTGCTTAATGGAAAATTCTTGTCTTCCTTTAAAATACGATTAACAGCTTCGCCAATGATACTGAGTTCACGTTCTACCGCTCTTTTTACAGTGATTGATTTTTGATACCATTGAAAATCAGACTTTCCTTGCAAGTGAACATGAATTCCATCAATACTCATCAAAATGTCGGAGAGTGACTTTTTAATGACATCACTCATAAAGAGAAATTTTTGTCTCGTTAAGACTTTTAATGAAGTATGGGTTTTTAAGAGAGGCTTCAGTAATTAAATCTACAGGCCGTTGAAGTAATTCCTCCAACTGATCGGCTAAATCAAAATAGTGCTGGCCGTACTCTACAGGATCGAGATTGTCTTCAAAGGCGATCAGGATATCTATGTCACTGTTTTTGTTAAAATCACCTTTTACCACAGAGCCGAACGCATAGGCTCTTTTCACCTTATGTTTTTTCATTAAGGCGACTATGGATGGAATTTTATTTTGAATGGCTTCAACCATGGTATAAAGCTATAAAATTTCGAGCTTAAAGCTAAATCACAAAGAACACAAAGTTCTTAGTGAATCTTAGTGACTTCGTGTCTTGGTGGTTCAATAAAAAATCTAATTCAAATGCTCTTCAAACAATTTTAAAATCCGCTTATACTCATCCGTCCAGCTGCTGGGTTCAACGAAGCCGTGGTCTTCCATGGGGTAGACAGCTAGTTCCCAGTTGTCTTTGCCAAGTTCAATCAAGCGTTGAGAAAGTTTTACCGCATCCTGAAAATGTACATTCACATCCACCATGCCATGGCAGATTAGCAAATGTCCTTTCAATCCTTCAGCATGATAGAGCGGAGAACTTTTTACATAGGCAATGCTATCCATGCTTGGCATATTTAAAATGTTGGCGGTGTAAGGATGATTGTATTGTGCCCAATCGGTAACCGGTCTTAATGCGGCACCTGCGGCAAACACATCCGGTGTAGTAAACATACCCATCAACGTGATGAAGCCACCATAAGAACCACCATACACAGCAATCCGTTTGGGATCGATGTTATATTTTTCCGTTAGCCATTTCGCACCATCCACATTGTCGGTCAGATCTTTTCCACCCATGAAGCGATAGATGCCAGTGCGCCAATCGCGACCGTAACCTGCACTCGCTCGATAGTCCATATCCAGCACGGTATATCCTTTGTCGACTAACAAATTATGAAACATGTATTCGCGGAAGTAGCTGCTCCACCACTTGTGTGCATTTTGTAAGTAGCCGGCACCATGAACAAAAATGACAGCAGCACCATTGGGTTTTTCTGGTTTGTAAACACGGGTATATACATCCGCACCATCGCGGGCTTTGAAGGTGGTTACTTCAGGATCGCGCCAGTTGTAGGATTTGAATTCTGTGGTGAGTGAGTTGGTGATTTGAATCGGTTTTGTTCCTGCTTTGCCTGCCTGTCCGGCTGGCAGGTTTTCCTGCAGATAAAGTTCCCAGGGTTTATTGCTATACGAATAGCGATAGGCAATCCACTTTTCATCGGGTGAAAGTGAAACTTCGTGTGCGCCAGTGAGTGTGGTTAATTTTTCTGCTTTGCCTCCGCCTATCGAAAGTTTATAAAAATGTTTTTCTCCCGGATGTACTTCATTGGTGGTGATGTAAAAGAATTTTTTGTCGCGTGATAACTCTGCGGATTGCACTTCATACTTTCCTGAAGTAAGAGCTTGCTTTTTTCCGGTGGTGATATCACTTATATATAAATGAGAGTATCCCGTTTCTTCGGATTGAAACCAAACCGATTTGTTATCAGCCAGCCAACCAAAATTAGCGCCTCCAAAGAAACCACCGGTGCCAGGTCCGCCAATCCACGCATCATCATGCTGGCGATCGATGAGTTTGAATTTGCGCGTAGCAAGATCAAGAGAAACAATCCAACGGTCTTTGTTATCGTGAGCTCGTAGCACCAGAACATTATTCTTTCCATCAGCAGACCAGATTAAATTAGAAAAAGTAACAGATCTGTATTCTGGCTTTTTCTCTTTGCTGTCTTTAGTGGCTTTGGCAGGATAATCTGTTCTGTATTCGGGTGATTCGGTGATGCCGGGAATTTCATCGGTCTTCACGGAAAGCACGGTATCGCGTTGCAGATCGTAAACAAACAGTTCAGAACTATTTTGTGATGCTCCTACTTTGGTGCGAGCCGGTAGGTCTTCCGTAAAGCCTGACTCGGTGACATAATTTGGAACAATCGTACTTTTCGCATTCGCATTTTTGGTGAGGATGTAGGTGATAAAATTTCCATCGGAACTTAGTTGAATGCTGTTGATATTTTTATCATCCAGATAAATTTCTTTAGGCCGTTTAGGTTGATCACCTTTGCGATTTTTTTCGGATGCCTCGCGGTCGTCACTACGTTGTTTCAATACAGCAAAGTATTCGAGCTGATCGGTCTTCAACCATTTCTCTTGTTCGCTGGGTTTAGCGTCTGGTTTTTTGCTTCCTCTTTTAAAATCGGTGTGCTGTGCGAATGTTCCTGTGCCTATTTCCCAACTGAACAAATTATTATTGGCAATGAATAGCACTTTCTTTTCATCCGAAGAAAATGATGGATTGGATTCGCGATCAATTGTGCTCGTGATTTGATGGACTTTTCCCGTAAGGATATCGAGCAAATACAAATCGCCATTTTTTTCATACAGCTTTTTGGAAGTGGCTTTGTTGTACGAGCCAAAAGAAGAAGGTAATGATCTTCTTACCACAGCACTTACTTTTTGTGGCGTGCGATTGACGGGAGTGATCATATATAAAGAGTCGCCCGCATTATTTTCAGGATTCCAGTTAAAGTATAGTTGTTTGCCGTCATCTGACCAATTCAGGCTGGAAGGGGCAACGCCAATCCATTTCGGATCGCGCATAATTTTTTCAACTGTAAGCGGAGCGAGTTGCTGGGCGAAGGCTGAAGGGATGATAAGCAGCAGGAGAAGAACTTTTTTCATAAGATGCCGGATTTGAGTTTGAAAAATAGGAAAAGAAGCAATCGGTTGTGTATAAATTCTTTCAGTGGTATCATTTTCAACCTCACAGAACATTCTATTTTTGCACCGCATAACGAATAGAGGTATGAATGAGATTTTCGCCATGGAATATTATGGTAATACGGTAGAGCAGTATGCCATTGCCTTATCGATTATCCTGGGAGCCATTTTGATCGTTCGCATTTTCAGGAAGAAGCTGTTGAACCAGCTCAAGAAATGGACCGAGAAGACTGAAACTAAACTCGATGATTATATCATTGGAGGCATCGAGAAATTTGGTTTGCCCATCTTAATTTTTGTAGCCATTTATTTTGGCCTCAGTTATCTCACGTTTTCGGAAAAGGCGGATAAGTACCTTGATAACTCCATGGTGGTGGTGATCACGATTTATGTGATCCGGTTACTCTCCACCTTTATCCGGCTCACGCTGGAATCGTTTATCGGCAAGCAGCAAGGTGGTCAGGAGAAACTGAAGCAGCTCAATGGCATAATGTTGATCATCAATGCGATTATCTGGATGATGGGTTTTTTATTCCTGTTTGATAATCTTGGCTATGATGTAACAACAATTGTAGCAGGATTAGGTATAGGAGGTATAGCCATTGCATTAGCTGCTCAAAATATTCTTGGAGATTTATTCAATTACTTCGTTATCTTTTTCGACAAGCCTTTTGAGGTAGGTGATTTTATAACGGTCGATGATAAAAAGGGAACAGTCGAACACATCGGTATTAAAACCACGCGCTTGCTCAGCGTAAATGGAGAGCAACTCGCCTTCTCCAACAGTGACCTTACCAAATCACGCATCCATAACTATAAGCGCATGGAGCGCAGGCGCGTTGTGTTTACGATTGGCGTGGTTTATTCTACTACTCATGAAAAACTTCAGCGAATTCCGACCATCATTAAAGATATCATCACTTCACAAGAGCTGGTCACCTTTGATCGTGCTCACTTTGCAAAGTTTGGTTCCTATAGTCTTGACTTCGAAATTGTTTATTTCATTGAGTCGGCCGACTATTTGCCTTACATGAACACGCAGGAAGCGATTAACCTGAAAATTTATAAAGCATTTGATGCAGAGAAAATTGAGTTTGCGTATCCTACGCAGACCGTGCTGATGAATAAATAGTATCTCATCAGATCATCCAGCTCCAATCCAATTATCAAAGCTATTGATGAATTGGTTAACAATTACGTAACATGACATTAAAGCTTTTGCCTGCTCTCAACTTTAATTTTGTGAATTCATTGACTGATGAGTAAGTTCACCTCAAACTTTTCGGACCTTTACTTAAATGGGAAAGAATAAAAAGCGCCCGGTAGACATTCTCGTTCTGTCTGATATTCACTTAGGTACTTACGGCTGCCACGCTACCGAACTCCTCCGATATTTAAAATCCATCGAGCCAGGTAAGGTTATTTTGAATGGTGACATCATCGATATGTGGCAATTCTCCACACGATACTGGCCCAAAACGCATATGCAGGTGGTCAAACATCTTACAGGCTTGATGACCCATAGTACAAAAGTTATTTACCTGACAGGAAATCATGATGAGATGCTGAGAAAGTTCTCCGGTTTCAGACTGGGATCATTTCAAATTGAGAATAAACTCTTATTAAAAATCAATTCAAAAAAGGCATGGATATTCCATGGTGACGTGTTTGATGTTACTATGCAAAATGCAAGATGGCTTGCTAAATTAGGAGCAGTAGGATACGATTCACTTATTCACATCAACACATTCGCAAACTTTATTCTTCAAAAACTAGGTCGTGAAAAAATCTCGCTATCCAAACGAATTAAAGACAGTGTAAAGAAAGCCGTACAGTTCATTGATAACTTTGAATTGACCGCTGCAGGAATTGCCATTGACAATGGATATGACTATGTGGTTTGTGGCCACATTCATAAACCAGCTATGAAAACGATCACCACAGAAAAGGGAAGCGTGGTGTATCTCAATTCGGGCGACTGGGTAGAAAATCTTACAGCACTAGAATGTCATGGAGGGGTTTGGAGTATTTATAACTATCGGGATGATAAAGCCGCTCAAGGCATCAAACTTCCACGAAGATTTAAGGGGTCTGATAACAAAGAGGTTTTTAATGAAATGATGCAACAGTTACTTAAACCTAAAAAGTGAAAATACTATACGCCATACAAGGAACCGGCAACGGACATATGGCCCGTGCGGAAGAGATCGTTCCCATTCTTTCTACGTATGGAAAGCTGGACTTATTTGTGAGTGGCGCGCAGGCCGATATTAAATTATCGATGCCGGTAAAGTATAAATCGAAGGGACTAAGTTTTTTCTTTGGCAAGCAAGGGGGCATTGATTTCCTAAAGACATTCAAGAACAACAGCTCTAAACGCGTGATGCGTGAGATCAAAGAATTTCCGGTTGAAAAGTATGATCTCGTCATCAACGACTTTGAAGCGATCACGGCATGGGCATGTCATAAGCGTGATGTTCCGTGCCTGGCACTCAGTCATCAATATTCGTTGTCATCACCCAAAGTGCCCAAGCCCAAACATTTTGATCCCGTTGGCACCTGGTTTTTGAATAACTATGCCCCGGTGAAGGATGGGGTAGGATTTCATTTTGCATCGTACGATAAAAATATGTTCACTCCGGTCATTCGCGAGCGCATCCGTAAGACAGATTCTACTGACAAGGGACACTACACGGTTTATCTACCTGCGTATGACGACAAGAAGTTGGTTAAACTGTTCTTGAAATTCCCTGGAATCCAGTGGCACATTTTTTCAAAGCACATTACGAAGCCTTATCATATCGGAAAGATTTCGGTATTCCCAGTAAACAATGAAGCATTCACGATCAGTATGGCTTCTTCACATGGTGTTTTATGTGGCGCTGGGTTTGAAACACCAGCGGAAGCGCTTTATCTAAGGAAAAAATTGCTAGTCGTGCCCATGAAAAATCAACATGAACAGCATTTCAATGCAGCATCGTTAAAACAATTGGGTGTGCAGGCTATAAAGAAGGTAAGCAAAAAGAATCTTTCAAAGATTGAAGCGTGGATTGAAACCGAAAATAGTATTGAGGTCGATTATAAGGAAACAGCACGACCTGCTATCGAGCGTGTTCTAAAACTTTATGCAGATTGGAAGTAATAGATCATACATCATGGGATGGGCTTAAAAAGAAAATCCCCAGTAGTCCTTGACCACCGGGGATAATCTCGTCTATAGTTGGCTTTAATCTGAAATGAAGTTGGTCACAAAAATAAAATGAATAAAATGCAATCCGATAAAGTGTCATTTTTAAAGGACGAATTGCAGAGGATTGAATGAGTAGTCAAAAAAGTCCTGTGATGAACGCCTTTTATATATAATTCGTCAAGTTTTAGCACAGCCTAATTCCCCTAAGCCGGTTTCGCCAATTTTTTTGAATAAGCCAGCGATGAATACACATCAGCACTGGGTCGTTTGAATCTTTCTTTTGTTACTGGATCACAGGAATACAAACCAAAGCGATACGAAGGTCCAAGATTCCATTCAAAGTTATCCCACGTACTCCAATGGTAATAACCCCGAATGTCAATTCCTTTTTCGATTCGGTCATGAATGATGCCCAGGTAATCGTAAATGGATTTTATGCGCTGGTTGTCATCGTTCGTGCTCATGCCATTTTCGGTGATGATGATGGGCTTGCGAAATCTTTTCCAATAGCGATCGATGCAAATGCCTAATCCTTCGGGATAATATTCCCACATGTCGTCATGCGCTTTACCTTTTTTGATAATCTTTTCAGGAGTATTTAAGAACGTAACTGGAAATGGATCGTATCCGATGCGGGAGTAATAACTCAATCCAAAAAAATCGCAGCTTTCAAACCAACCCGGTATAAAATGCATATACCACCAATCGGTAATCTTTGCCGGTAGCACGCCTAAAAAATTGTCTCCTTCCAGGAGGGAAGCATTGTGTGAAATGCCTACTGGTTTTCCTGGCGAAAGGGTATTTAGCATTTCATAAGCTCTCTGATGGGCATCACTGATATTATTTAAAACACGCCACGCATAAACGGGATTTGTTTTTTGCGGAGGAAATAATCCTGCCAATGAACTAAGACTGATGTAAAGATTCGGTTCGTTAAACGTATTCCATAACGTAACGAATTCACTGAATTCTTGAATTACTTTTTTTACGTAATCCAACCACCAGGCAACACTTTGCTTATTGGCCCAACCACCTTGCTCGCTAAACCAAACCGGATTTGCAAAATGATGTAATACGAGCATGATGTCTACACCGCGTTGTTTGAGTTGTATCAGCAAACTTCGATAATGATTTACGGCATCAGGATCAAGGGTAGCAAATGGAGCTTGTTGCAATCGACTCCACATGAAACTCATACGATAGTTGGGAGCCAATGATGAAATAATTTCTACATCTTTTTGCCAATGTACTTCATGATCAGTGGTTGTCGTAAAAATGGAATCATCAAGCGCAATGAATCCTTGCCAATCATGGTCCATGGCCGTTTCAATTTGCACGGCCGAGGTGCTGGTGCCAAAACGAAAATGATCAGGGAATTGTAACTTCATGAAATGAGAAAGAGACTGAATCGTTTGGTTCAAGCCAGATGCAAAAGTAAGCGCTAACCTCTAATTATATGGATCAGCTTGTGAAAAGATTGGTTTCAGCACGCGATAACACGGCTTTGCATTTTTCTTTGAGTAGTTCCATGCCAATAAGAGGAACATCCATGATTTTCGCTTCTTCATCCCACTTTCTCAAGAGGATGCTCAAATCAAACAACGAGTCACTTTCAAAGGCTTCTGCTTCGTGCTCACTCATCACACCTCCTTGAAACTCTAATGTTTTTTTGCTGGCTTCAGAAAGATTTTCTAGGTAGGCGGGGTATTTATAGGTAAGATATCGCTTCGCCTGAACATGATTCTCCACCAGCTTGGCAACACGTTCTGGGAATCCTTTCGCGCGAAGATAATCAGCGCCAATTTTCTCATGACTTTTTACGCCATACCCAGCCATGCTTTGGCCAGCAGTAGCCTGTACACAAAGATGGCCGATATCGTGAAAGAATGCGGCTAAGATCACTTCGTCATCATAATTGCCTTCTATAGCAAGCTGTGCGGATTGTGACATGTGTTCTATTTGCGATACTGGTTCGCCAATGTAATCGGCTTGTCCGTGTTGGTGATACAGTTCAAAAATCTCATCCATCGCAGCGTGTTTCGAATCCATACCTTTTTGCTAATAAAATTGCAAACTAAGACTTAATGATCGTGACAAATGGAAGTTTGAATATTAAGCTTTTGTAAATAAATAAATCAAAACATAAAAATAGGATCACACCAAATTTTAGATGGGGGGATTTCATCTCCTCATCTTCGCACGATGATTAAACCTAAGTTGATTGTCTTTGATCTTGCCGGGACAACAGTCAATGACAATAAAGATGTGCCCCGCATCTTGCAGAGTATTTTTAAGAAAATACACAAACGCATCAGCATTCAGGAAGCCAGCGAAGTAATGGGTATTCCAAAACCGGTTGCGATCAGGATGTTGCTGGAGCGTCACAAGTACCCTTACATCAGTGAAATGCTGGTGCTGGAGATGCATGCGCACTTTGTTTTGAAGATGTCAAAGTTCTATAAGGAACATGCCTCTGTCATGGAAAAGAATGGGGCGAGTTCGGTTTTTAAAATATGCAAGCAGCACGGAATAAAGGTTGTCGTTGATACGGGTTTTGACCGTGCTATCGTAGAGCCATTGCTGGAACGAATGGGTTGGATAAAAAATGAGCTAATCGATGGCAGTGTGACCAGCGATGAAGTAGTCAATGGCCGACCTTACCCGGACATGATTTACAAAGCGATGGAACTTACCGGAGTTACCGACATCGCAGCAGTAGCTAAAGTAGGCGACACCATGTCTGATTTAGAACAAGGCACAGCGGCCGGTTGCCCATGGGTGATTGGTGTAACAACCGGTGCTTATACTCGTGATGCATTACAGAAAGGTCCTCATACGCATCTGGTGCAAAATCTTGTTGAGATATTACCTATTTTAGGGATTAAGCAGTAACCACGATCGATGCTTTCGATGAAAGTAAAGCATGGAACCACCTATGAGGAGTGCTCCTAATAGCGAGACCACATATCCACCGGAGATAAAGAAACTCAACCAACTTAAGTTAGCGTAGCCGAATTCTTTGAAGAACAGCACGCCTACGCTGCCGAGGTATCCAAACGAATCGGAAACGTACATGATAAAACCCACGGTGCCTGGATAGCGAAAGGCCGCCAGCAAGCGATCAAATAGAATACTATTGAACGGAACATAGCCGAGATAAAGTCCGATGCCGATCAGCATCATCCAAACCGATGCGTTGATGAGCAATTGTTCAAACAGAAAATTGGCGATACCAATCAGCAACAGTCCGAAAATAATAATCGCATGATTGACCATCAGCGCCAGCTTATTGTTTTTGATCAACATTAGACTTCCCATGCAGATCAAAACAAAAATGGAAACCGGTATTTCGGTCGAGGTGTAAATGGAAGGGTCATTCACCACACCGAGTGATGTCCAAATCTCTGCGGAAAAATTATCTCTGAAATCCCGGAAGGAAGTGAGCAATGTATAGGCAAGCACAAATAAAACAATGCCGGGAAAAAATGCAGCGAGAAATTTCTTTCTCTGTTCTCCATTCATGGGGTTTCGCTTAGCGCGGAGTTCTTCATCCTGAAAAGTGGGAGGAGGAAGTTGATCCAACAGCAACAGAAAAAAAAGAAAGGGAAGTGCAAATAAACAGCTGGTAACAAAGGGCATCCAATATTCGGAGGTGCCTAAATACTGCATCGTTAATGCGCCCACCGAACGACAAAGTCCTGCAGAGAAAATAAAACTCACCGAGAGGGCCGCGCCTAATACCTCGGTCATTCTTCTGCCTTCGAGATAGCTGAACACCATGCCCCATACCATGCCCAGTGGCAATCCGTTCATGAAAAGAAAAATAATATTATATGGAGCAGGCACAAAAGCAAATAATAGCCAGGCAATTCCCGCGATCAGCACCATGATGAAAATTCCGATCATTCTCGAATGGGCTTTCAGCTCGGCCACTACTTTGATGCCGATAAATTTTGAAAGAGCATACCCTACCACCTGAAAGGTAACGAGCCAAACTTTATAACTTATCCCGGCAAATTCGACTCCGTCAAAAGTAGCTACGGCAAATGTTTTGCGAAAGGCATACACGCAAGTATATAAACAAAAAGCCACCACAGATGCGTAAATAGTAAACCATAATGGATTGGACTTGCTAAGCAAGTGGTTGATGGAATGCCTTATTTGTTTGGGCATGATCAATATACCGGATGCGTAGAGAATAATTTATGAATACTTTTTTCAGCATAGCCTGCCGATGAAGTCATTCCCTTTCCTCCAATGGCGGTGCGAATGTGAATCTTATTTTCTATGTCGATCTCCACAATATCTTTTTCAGGATGCTGTGCGTAAAATCCAGCCCACGTGCTAGTGATGGCAGTAACATCGAACGAAACAATTTTCTGCGCCTCCTTAAACATGAGTTGATTAATATGATGCTTGATTTCAAAGCCCAGATCATCCATGTCGTTTACTCCGGCATATTCGTGCGAGTCGCCAATGATGATCGACCCGTCAGATGCTTTTTTGAATAAGATGTGAATGCCCCACCGCTTTAATTCTTTGAGGTGTTCGGGTGTTTGTAATGCAGAGAATGAAGGACATTCAGAAAAGGATTCATACCTGCGAATGGTTAGGCCCGTGAGAATATTTCCTTCCAATCCCACATCAGGCATCGGCATCGTTCGCAGCATCTGAAGTTTACTGATTTCAATTCCGCTATCGCGGAACAGTTCGGGAAAAAGAATTTTAAACTCTCCACCATTGCAGATGATTACCTTATCGGCAATGAAGACTTCACTCTTATGTGTCACCACACGCACTTCATCTCCGGAGATATGACAATTAATAATGGTGGTGGATGGTTTATAAGTAAGATTGGGAAATTTGATACGGCAATATTCAATCAAGTGATGGATCATCGTGGCAGGTTCTGCGCTTACTTCTTGTGGAAAGAATAAACCTTCAAGACAGTAGCTTGCTTTTAAAGCCGGCCATTTCTCAAGACAGTGTTGTTGAGTAAGTAGTTGAGCTTCATAGCCACGATCATCCATGATGGCTTTTAACTCATGAATAAGTTGTTGCTCTTCTGCATCGGACGCGATATAGACACTTCCGTTTTTTCGAATGGAGATATCAAACTCAGACTGAATCTTAGTATAGAGTTGAGTACTGTATACACCAAATTGAAACCAATCGGCAGGCATGCCCGATGGAACCACCTGACCAAAGTTGCGTACCGTGGCATTCACCGGGTATTGATCTTTCTCGATGTGCAATACTTTTTTTCCTAATGCGGCAGCATGATAGGTATGGAATGTTCCTAACACTCCGGCACCGATCACGATTAAATCAAATTTTCTGGATGACGTCATAAATACATTTTTCGAAGAGCGAAAGATGCAATGCGCACATCACCAAATCAGATCTCGGTAGTTTATCTTCTTGTTAAGGATAATGAAGGTGTGTTACCAAATTTTAAAAAAGACAAGCCGTTGAGTTGATTTTGCTTTGTTTTATTGAGTGATGTTAACGCTTTGTTAATCGGAATGGTGCTGTTAATCAAGTGTCTGACGTATCGAAGTTTCGAAAATTTACCGATGCGTTATGTTGTTAATATTTCGGGTACAATCAATTAACTGATCATTAATCTGCCACTAAACAACGCGTCAATGGAATAGCACAATTTTGTGGCGCTAATCAGTATTGGGTAAAAACTAAACCAAACTATGAATCAAATTCTACACACAAACAACAAACGCATGATCAGGCTATCCATGAGAGCCTCCATGTTTGCGATGATGCTATTTGCCAGTCAGTGGGCAATGGCTCAAGTTACCGTATCCGGAAAAGTGATATCCGGAGATGATCAAAGTCCGATACCAGGTGTGAATATCCTGGTGAAAGGAACTACGAATGGAACCATCTCTGATGCAAAAGGGGTTTATACCCTTACTGCAAATTCGTCCAGCGATGTTTTAGTGTTTTCATTTGTAGGCTTTACTACACAGGAAGTTGCGCTAAATGGTAGATCCTCAGTAAATGTAGTATTGGCTATTGATGCCACTCAACTCGCTGAGGTTGTCGTTACCGGGTTGGGTATTGAGAAAGACAAATCAAAAATTGGTTATGCTACTCAAGAGGTGAAAGCAAGTCAACTTAACAAAGCCCGCGAGCCTAATGCGATCAACTCTTTGGTGGGCAAAGTAGCTGGCCTGAACGTAGGTTCTTCGGCTGAACTTATTGGTGCACCCGCTATCTCGCTTCGTGGAAGAAGTAATATCCTTTATGTGGTAGATGGTGTACCTATTAATTCCGACACGTGGAATATTAGCCCTGATGATATTGACACCTACACAGTGTTGAAAGGTCCTACTGCTTCTGCGGTTTATGGAACTCGTGGTGTGAATGGTGCCATCATCATCACCACGAAAAAAGGCTCTGATGATCAGCGTGGATTCAGTGTTGACTTTAATTCCTCTAACATGTGGGACAACACCTTCCTCACGATTCCAAAGGTACAAGATGAATATGGCCCTGGCGATCATGGTCGTTATGCTTTTGGCGATGGAAAAGGAAGCGGCCTGTACGACTCAGATTATGACATTTGGGGCCCCCGTTTCGATGGCCAGTTGATTCCTCAATATGATGGAGTGGTAGATCCTAACAACACGTACACCACTACTTTTCCTAGCGGAACTACGTACACCGGAAATATTATTCCTACTCCATGGGTAGCCAGAGGGAAAGATAACCTCGAACGATTTCTAAGACCCGGCTTTTTAACGACAAATAACATTGCCGTTTCGGCTAGTGGTGATAACTATGACGTGCGTTTTTCTTATTCTCATAATTATCAGCGTGGACAAGTGCCTAATTCAGATTTGAATACCGATAATTTTAATGTTTCAACCGGAATTGACTTTTCAAAAAAGCTTCGTTTCGAATCGAACATCAACTACAATCGTCAGTACAGTGAAAATTTTCCCGATGTACAGTATGGCCCTAATAGTATGATCTACAACATCACCATATGGGGTGGTGCCGATTGGGACATTGATGACATGAAGAGCTATTGGCAAAAGGGAAAAGAAGGTGTGCAGCAGATTTATGCTGATTACACCCGATACAACAATCCATACTTCTTAACTAATGAGTGGCTTCGCGGACATCAGAAAACAGATATCTATGGCTACATGTCATTGCAGTATAAGATTACCGATTACTTAAAAGTATTAGGCAGAACGGGAGTGAGCACCTATGAACTTTATAGAAATGAGAAATTCCCTTATTCTGCTACGGTGTATGGCCGTGAGCAGGCAAAGGGTGACTACCGCGAAGATTATAGAAATCTTTTTGACAGCAATACCGATTTGTTGGTGACCTTCAATAAAGATTTAACTGATGGAATAAACCTAACCGCTTCCGTTGGAGGAAACATCCGCTCATACAATTATCGTTCAAGCTACATTACTACCGATTATTTAAACGTGCCTGCCTCTTCATTAACTCCAGGTGCCTATACGTTTGACAACTCATTGAATCCGATCAAAGCCTATAATTATAAAGCCCCTATGGCGATTTATAGTTATTACTACACTTTGGATTTTTCTTTCCGCGATTGGTTAACACTTTCTACTACTGGCCGTGTTGATGATAACTCAACTTTGTATCCGACAGAAACGAAATATTTCTTCCCTTCGGCATCGATGAGTGTAGTATTATCAGAAGCATTGGAATTGCCTTCGGCTATTTCTTTATTGAAACTTAGAGGAGCTTATGCAAAAGTAGGTGAAGGCTTTACTGCCGCTACAATTGGAGCTACTCCAAATGCGCCTTACCCATTGGATTATGGCTCATCGTATAGAACACCCTATGGTGGACCAACATATGGTAATCAGGCTGTTTACAGCACTCCTTTGGTTTACAATAATCAGCCAGGAGCTTACTATCCAAATACGTTAACAAACCCGACACTTGAGCCTTACTTTAGCTCCTCCACTGAAGTAGGTTTGGATGCACGTTTTCTGAATGATAGAATTGGAGTAGATGTTACTTATTTTAATAACATCGATGGGCCTCAGATTTCCAATCAGCCTCTCTCCACTACCACCGGTTACAGCGGGTATATTGCGAACGGTGCAAAGACACAACGTACGGGCTTCGAGATTGTACTGACTGCTAAACCATTGGATAACCCTGATGGATTGAACTGGAACGTATTGCTCAACTATGGTTCCTTTAAGGAGACCCTGAAAGAATTACCAGGAGGAGCAGATCGCTTGGGCTTTATAAAGATTGGTGACCGTGTAGATGCATACTATGCCGGTGCTTTCTATAAGACACCCGATGGTCAGTTGATCAATGATGCAAGTGGTCGTCCTATTCGCACAGCGGTTGCTCAATTCCTTGGCAATACCAATCCGGATTGGTCATGGGGCCTCACCAACAGAGTTAATTATAAAAACTGGGGCTTAACCTTCCAGTTTGACGGAAGAGTGGGCGGTGTTCTTATCGATTACATTCAACGTCAAACTTTCCGTGGAGGTCGCCACATCGAAACTGTTCAGGGTGAAATGGGAGTTGCCAGAGCACAAGATGCTTTGGGAGTTAAGTCATGGGTTGGTGATGGTGTGGTGATTTCGAATGGGGCGAAAATCGAGTATGATCCAATCACTGGCGAGATTACCAACTATGATGAATTACAGTTTGCTCCTAATGCAACAAAAACATACTTACAGGATTATATCAGCCGTTACTATGCTGCTGAACAGGCCAACGTGATCAGCCGTTCCTATGCAAAATTGAGAGAGGTAACACTTACCTACAATTTCCCTTCTGCTATGTTGGCGAAATCATTTATGAGAAAGGCTTCGGTTTCATTAGTGGGAAGAAACCTGCTTTATTTTGCCGCGAAGAAAGACGTGGATATCGATCAGTTTGTTGCGCCCGGTGCATATTCTTCACTGCAATCGCCTACACTGAGACGTTACGGATTTAATGTCAACATCACTTTTTAATTTATAATCATGAAGAAGATAACGTTATATATGACGCTTGCGATAGCCATGATGGTGTCGTTTAGCTGCCAGGATTTTGAAGAAATCGGTTTGAATGAAAACAGGCCGGCATCAGTACCTCCCTCATTGGTGTTGCGTGGAGTACTCAGTGATCTTAGTGAAGAACCATGGTCATTAGAACATCGCCAGAATCAGTTCTGGTCATGTAACTATGCCTACTATGGTTCTAATGAGTACTGGACCAACTATGGTCTCGACTATCTTACCTTAAAGAATGTAATCAAGATGGAAGAAGAAGCTGCCAAGTCAGGAGCTACTGTAAATCCATATTCAGCGCTTGGTAAATACTTCAGAGCTGTATTCTATGTAAGAATGACACAACGTGTAGGAGATGTTCCATTAAGCGAGGCATTGAAGGGACTTGAAGTAAAAGAGCCAGGATATGATTCTCAAAAGCAAGTGTATCTGCAAGTATTGACGTGGTTGGATGAGTCGAATGCTGAGCTTAAACAATTAATTGCTGCCAATGATCTTTCACTGGAAGGTGACTTTTATTATGGAAGTGATCTATCAAAGTGGAGAAAGGCTGTGAATACATTAAAGCTTCGTGTGTTGATCAGCCTAAGCAAGCACGATACTGATGCCGAATTGAAAGTGAAGCAACGCTTTGCAGACGTGTTGAATAATTCTGCTGAGTTTCCGGTTATGACAAGCAACGGAGATAACATGAACTATGTATATAATGGCACAACTCAGATTTATCCAACCAATCCGGGTAACCGTGGTTTTGATAAGGGGCGTTATAACCTGACTGAGACGCATGTAAAAGGACTAACTGATCGCAAAGATCCGCGCGTTTTTGTAATTGCCAATCCCGCCAAGGCAAAGATTACTGCTGGTGCCTCACCCACGGATTTTGCTTCCTATGTAGGCGCTCCTGCCGGTGAAAGTCAGGATGACATGACGGTGAAAGCTGGTAATGGAGTTTATTCTTTTGCTAACCAAAAAAGATATTATACAACGTTAACAGGTCCCGAGCCTGGTGTTCAATTAGCCTATTGGGAATTATGTTTCTCTGTGGCAGAGGCTATTAACCGCGGATGGGTGACCGGAGATTCAAAGGCATACTATGAAAATGGCATCAAAGCATCAATGTCCTTCTATGGTATTGCTGATGGAGCGCAGATTCCTGTTTATGAGTCAGATAATGATAATCAAATTGGAACGGCAACAGCATCAGTAACCAACTACCTGGCACAAACTTCTGTGGCTTATGCGGGTAACAATGCTACTGGTTTAAATCAGATCCTTACCCAGAAGTATTTGGCTTTTTTCCAGAACTCAGGTCAGGAGGCATACTTCAACTATCGCAGAACCGGGATTCCTACATTCCATACAGGGCCTGGCACTGGCAATAGTGGTGTAATACCTAAACGCTGGTTGTATCCAACCTCTGAGACTTTTTACAACGAATCAAATTTAAAATCGGCATTGCAAACTCAGTTTGGGTCGGCTGTAGATGATGTCGATAATGAACTTTGGATTAATAAGTAATTAGATTGTTAGCTTAGGGTTTAGTTAACGTTTATCCGGGGCCGCAAGGCCCTGGTTTTTTTTAGGAATGTTCACTCATAAAATCTTTTCATAATGAAACTCAAAAGCATTCGCATCTTCCACTTTCTGTTTTTCATCACCTCACTTTCATTTGCCCAACAAAAGACAAAAACTGAAAACATAATCCTGATCACTTTTGATGGCTTCCGTTGGCAGGAATTATTTTCCGGAGCTGAGTCTCGACTCTTACTGGATAAAAAATTTGTGCAGGATACAGCAGGTTCAATAAATAGATATTGGCGCGAGACCCCGCAGCAAAGACGTGAATTGCTGCTGCCTTTTTTCTGGAATGTGATTGCCCGGCAAGGTCAATTGTACGGAAATCGAAACCTGAACAATAAAGTAAATACGACCAATAAAATGTGGTTCTCTTACCCGGGCTATAATGAAATACTTACCGGCTTTGCAGATGACGCCCGGGTTGCCTCTAATGATCCGGTGGATAATCCGAATCTGACAATACTCGAATTTCTAAACAAACGAAAAGAGTATCATGGAAAAGTGGCAGCCTTTTCTTCGTGGGAAACATTTCCGTGGATTATAAATACAAAAAGGAGTGGAATTCCTGTGAATTCCGGATACACTAAAGTAACCTCAACAAATACGGATCGCGAAAATCTACTGAATGAGCTAATGTTTCAGCTTCCCAATGAATCGGGCGGAACGCGACCCGATGCCTTTACTTTTCATTACGCCTTTGAATATTTAAAGAAGAATAAACCGAAGCTACTCTTTCTCTCGTTTGATGAAACCGATCACTTTGCCCATGAGGGGGAATATGATCGCTATCTGGCATCTGCACAATACACCGATGGGTTTATCAAAACACTTTGGGAATGGATTCAATCACAACCCACCTATAAAGACAAAACAACAATCATCATTACTACCGATCATGGCCGGGGCGAGAAAAATCCGGACGACTGGAAGCATCATGGCATCAAGATGCCAAAGGCCGATGAAATCTGGTTTGCTTTTTTAGGGCCCGATACTCCGCCCTTAGGTGAGGTGAAAGCAAACCAGCAATTATATCAAAGCCAGGTGGCCACTACATTGTCGGCCTTGTTGGGCCTTGAATATCTCAATGAGCCCAAACCCGGTGCGATTATTTCAACGGTCATCAAAAAATAATTATCTGGTGTAACTTACTTTTCAATTACTACTTATGCGCATCCCCTTTGTTATTTTCATTATTTTAATATCGGCCTGCACCAAAAAACCGGAACGCATCAAACGATGGATTGCCACCGCACCCGCAGGGGCCGGATATACGAAGATTGATCGTGAAGGAACCACTATTATCCCTAATGGTCGCCTTCTTACACCCACAGGAAAACAGATTACCGTTGCACCTCATCCATTTGGTCTTACCTTAAGTCCGGATGGCAAAACAATTATTACTTCAAACTCAGGCACCGGTCCTTTTTCAATTTCAATTATTGAGGATTACAATTCGCAAAGTCCTACCGTTAAGCAGATTCCGGAAACTATGAATCCAGAAGAAGGATTACTGGAAGCAGCATTTATGGGGTTAGCCATTTCACCCGATAACTCAAAAGTGTATGTGGCCGGTGGGCAAAAAAATCGAATTTATATTTTCGATCTCAATACGTTTAAAAAGCTGGGCGAGATTTCCTGTGATAAATCCTTTGATGATACAGACTACAGCGATGGATATATTGGCGATATGGTGCTGAATAAGAAGGGCGACCGCCTGTATGTGGTCGATCAGATTGGGTTCCGGATGTTGGTAATCGATACTGAAAGGAAAGAAGTGATTCATAATGTGAAAACTGGTCGTTACCCTTTTGGTATTGCACTTTCACCAGATGAGAAAACCGTCTACGTGGCAAACGTTGGGATGTTTGAATACAGCTACATAAAAACTCTTGATAAGAAGCGATTAATAGAAACTGCCCTGCGATTTCCGGCATCTGCCTATGGATCGAAGGAAATGAAAGAAGGAATCAAGAATGATACCCTGGAAGTGGCTGGCCTTGGCGATCCCAATGCGCCAGAATCTTTTTCAGTATGGGGAATTGATCTTAGCAACCCAACCCCTCAAGTAATATCAAAAATCAAAACCGGAGTTTTGGTAGGCGAAGAGGTGGAAGGAATTCCCGCTGTTGGTGGTTCAAGTCCGAATTCGCTGGTAGCTACCGATCAATATGTATATGTAAGCAATGGTAATAATGATAATATTTCTGTGATCGATACAAAACAAAATAAAGTAGTAAGCAGTATCGAATTAAAACTGGATGCCCGCTTGGGCAATCTGAAAGGAATAATTCCATTTGGCCTCGCGATTTCGCCTGATCAGAAAAAACTATTTGTTGCAGAGGCTGGTATCAACGCGGTGGCTGTGGTGAATATTGAAACTGAGCGTGTAGTAGGCCATATTCCAACAGGTTGGTTTCCTTCCAAAATAAAAGTAACACCAGATGGCAAGCAGTTGATTGTATCCAATGCCAAAGGCTATGGCAGCGGGCCCAATGGTGGAAAGGATTTTAGCCCGTCATTTCAGGGACGAGGTTCTGATTACATTGGTTCCCTGATGCTCGGTACGGTTTCAGTGCTTGACATCCCCTCGGATGAAGAATTGAAATCGCTTACCGAAAAAGTTATCAGCAATAATTTTATGTTTAAAGAAGTTGCATCGGGCGATAAAAATCCAATCCCGGTTTACCAGAACGAAAAGGAATCCCCGATCAAGTACATTGTATTTATTTCAAAGGAAAACCGCACCTACGATGAAGTATTCGGCCAGCTTACCAACGGCCAGGGCGATTCATCACTTGCCCGGTTTGGAGCCGGTGTAACTTTTACCAATAAGAATAAAACCAAAACGGTAAACAATGCCACTGTAATGCCTAATCACCTGGCACTGGCAAATCAGTTTACGATTTCCGACAATTTCTATGTGGATGCCGATGTCTCAGCCGATGGTCATCGCTGGCTAACCAATACCTATCCTAATGAATGGATGGAAACAACTCACCCGGCAGCTTATGGTGGTGGAAGAAGTCAGAAAGAAGATTCGAAAGCACCCGGTAAGTTTGGAATGACCGGAGCCTCGGGGGCAATTTATCCTGAAGATTATAATCAGCATGGCTCCATGTGGGATCACATGCATCGCAATGGAATTGAGTTTTATAATTTTGGTTTTGGTGTGGAGTTTGATGCCGGAAGTTTTTCGGATTCTACTTTTAAATATGGCGGAGTTCGATACCTCGTTAATTATCCGGTGCCTGGTCCGATTTACGATCGCACCTCTCGATTGTTTCCCACATATAACATGGCCATCCCCGATCAATTCAGGGCTGATGTTTTCATAAAAGAGATCAACGAAAAATTCATTAATCAGAAAAAGGATTTGCCATCGATGCTCACGCTGCAATTGTTAAATGATCATGGAGCGGGTGAGCGACCCGGGGCCGGATTTCCATTCAACGAAAGTTACATGGCCGACAATGATCTGGCCCTTGGCCGGGTAGTAGAATACTTAAGCCGCCTGCCGCAGTGGAAAAATATGATGATTGTAGTTACCGAAGACGATGCCCAGGGTGGCAACGATCACATAGATGCACATCGTAGTTTGCTGATGGTAATTTCACCCTATGCGAAACGAAATTTTAACAGTCATCAGCACTATAGTTTTGGGTCTATCTTCAAATCTTTTTGGAATGTGT
>JANOUH010000134.1:0-2964 GCA_031416795.1 Cytophagales bacterium
TGACTGGAGGCAAACCCATAGCGACCTCCACGATACCCATCTACAAAGTGCAATAAACTCTGCATGGTTGGATCTTGAGATGGACGGAGTCGTCCAAAAAATGGCTTCATAAAGGTTGACGTAATCTGATCGCAAAGAAGAATAGTAAAGGCAGCACCGATTAAAATGAACCAGGCTTCTTTACGATAGTTTTTGAATAATAAGAAAATCAAAAAACCATAAAGTGGTATCCAAAAGAAAGTCTTGGTCATCAGTAACATGACCGGGTCAAGTACCGGTGTATGGAGTCCATTAAGAAATAGGAGAATTTTTTTATCTATTTCGATCAACTCCTCCATCATTGCGCGTTAGCCTCAGCGATAATTTTATTTGTAAACACAATATCAACTCAAAGGTAAAAAGAATAAATCATATTCGTGTTTTGGGTTTTTATTCTAGCCTGGCGGCATAATTTAACTTGTAATTCAGCTGCTTAAAATGGTAAATTGGAAGTTTAAGAGTAGAGCAAGTATGAAATATGATCTCATTGTAATTGGCGGTGGCCCTTCGGGATACGCAGCCGCTATGCGCGCACTGGATTTCAAGAAGAAAGTCCTTTTGATAGAAAAGAATAAACTGGGAGGAGCTGGTGTCACCAATGGAGCTCTATCATCCAAAACCTGGTGGGAATTATCCAGAGAGACTTCTGCTTTTCGCAAAAGCTTGAATCGTTATAATATAGAAATCCCTTCCATCAGCTTCAAGGAAATGCAAAATGAAGTGCGCAAGGCCGTGCAGGAACGCAAAGGCATGCTGGAAGAACATTTACAGGAATTAGCCAATACTTCCTATTCAAATTTATTGGAGTTCAAAAAAGGAGATGCAAGAGTTATTGGTGAGCATGAAGTGGAAATTTTGATGGGCGCAAAAAAAGAAGTCGTGCAAGGTGATTATATCATACTGGCCACCGGCAGCAGACCTCGCTATTTACCCGAATTGCCCATCGATGAAAAGCATGTCCTTACCAGTGAAGGGATTGAAGACATGAATGATTTTCCGGAAAGTATGGTGATTGTCGGTGCCGGGGTTATTGGTTGTGAGTACGCAACCATTTTCAGCGGCTTTGGTCGCACGAAAGTTCACTTGATTGACAAGGGTGATCGGATACTACCTTTCGAGGATGAAGATGTGGTTCGTATCATCGAGCGCAATATGGAAAACAATGGAGTGCTGATTCATCGTAACTCCAGGTTAATAAACATGCGCGTGGTGAATGAGCGGGTAGAGTATGAATTGGAATATACGGATGGGACTCGTGGAATTTTTAATGTGGAGAAAGCATTGGTTTCAGTGGGGCGTGTGGCGAATCTGGAGGACTTGTGGGATGAAAAAGTGGGAATCGATATTTCAAAGCGTGGCATTCATAATAATGATACACAAACCAATGTTCCCAATATTTATGCAGTAGGGGATTTGACAGCTGATATTTCATTGGTCAATGTGGGCGAACTGGAAGGTCGGTATGCCGTGGAAAGAATCTTTGGCCATCCGGATAGAAAATTAGTGTATGAAAACATCAGCACGATTATGTTTCTGAGTCCGGAAGTTGCTGGCGTTGGCCTCAACGAAACACATGCTAAAGAAAAAGGTATTGACTATAAAGTGGTAACACTCGAGTATAGCACGATCCCCCGGGCTATCGCAAAGCGAAATACACAGGGTTTCATTAAGTTATTAGTGACTTGTGATGATCACATGAAAATATTGGGTATGAAGGTGGTGGGCAATCACGCCAGTAGTGCTATTCAGGCCGTGGCAGTTCTCATCTCGATGAACAAAGGCATTGAAGAGCTTGCCGAATGCGTTCATCCTCATCCCAGCATTACAGAAGGAATTCAGGAATGTGTACGCATGCTGATGGGCAAATCATTGTTTAAGCCTTCTGCACTTCGCGGGCGACTATCCTGTAGAAAGTCTGTGGATGGATCGTATGAGGATATTGTCTTCTGATACACAAATGATATAAATACTCTTTCATCATTTGGAAGAGGCGAACATGACATGATGAAAATAATAATCGCTGTTGTATTACTAGGTGCATTATTTGTTTCCTGCTCCATGGACAAATTATACTCCATGAAGCAGCGTAACAAAGTTTATTCCTATGAGCAGATTGATTTTCATGATCTCATGAAGCGATACGTGAATAAGGAGCAGTCGAGCGTAGGGGAGATTGAAGGCATCTATTCCGTTTCGATGGTGGTGTATAAGAAGGGCAAAGGAGTTCTTTCATCTACTGAAAAGGAAAAGGTGGCGGAGCGAAAGGAAAATTATATGCAGGTGGCCATTATCAAAGACACGGACGGAGCAAACCGTGAATATGTGGAGGTTCCTTTGGATAAGAAATTTTTGCCTAGCTATTCAATCCGGGGTGAGTTCAGCAGAATGGCGGATGCGAATATTCTGATTTACAAACATTTTGAGTCTCGGGGCAGGGAGTCATCGTACACGTTCACCTTTGATCGAACGAAAGACATTCTCGAAGGCGTGCGCAAAGAAAACAACGGTCAGTTTGAATATACCTATCAACTCACGTACATGAAGTTGCAGCCGAAGCAAGCGGAGAGTTCTCGCAAATAATCTCAGTAAAACGTAGCAACTGATTCAAGTGGTTTCCTTTCCAGTTTTGGAACGTAGGTTTCCGAATGCGGATATCCAACCGGGATGAGAAGAAAAGGTCTTTCGTTTTCTGGTCGCTTGAGTATGGTCATCAGAAAATTCATCGGACTAGGCGTATGAGTCAATGCAACCAGCCCCGCATGATGAATCGCTGCCAATAGGAAACCACAAGCCAGGCCTACGGATTCATTCACGTAATAATTGGTTTTCTTCCTGCCATCGGGCATTAGGTCATACGCCTTTTTAAATACCACAATCAGGTAAGGGGCGGTTTCTAAAAATGGTTTCTTCCAATCGGTTTGTAAT
>JANOUH010000135.1:0-10186 GCA_031416795.1 Cytophagales bacterium
CTCCATGAGTATTGGTATCAACAACGCGTTCCTTGTTAGGGGATAAGAATGAGAACAAACCGATAGAGCGGTGGAAGCTAAGCTTTCTTGCTCCTGGCGTGAGCCATCCGATAAACTCATAATAGTCACCCTCTGGCAGCACGGATACTTGCTGATCAAAGAATCCTAGGTGGCCGTCCTTTCCGATCGATGTTCCAGTTAAGGGGTTACCTGAAATTACACGAACATGATCGTTGTTAAGATTATTATCCAGGAATTTCTTTACAGAAGCTCCTGTATATGTTTTATAATACTGAGGGTTTTTCACTTCTGATCCAGCAACGGCCACCAATTTAGAAGCATCATAGATTCCTTGCGTAAAAAGTTTTCCTATTTGGATCACAGCCACTGGATTGATTGTCCAAACAAGATCTCCTTTATTAATGGGATCGATGTGGTGAATCTGCACACCCACGCATCCTACAGGATGCTGACCTGAAAATTTATTTACTTCCGCTCCTTTTACTTGTGAGAACACTGTTGAAAGCTCGCTGGTAGCGTGAGTATTTACATGAACGGCACCCGAAGTCAATTTTTTCAACACATCAACACCCACCTGAAAGGCTTGATCCTGACCTTTGAATAGAATGTTATAATCCGGAGCCAATGGATGAGTATCGAAAGCGGATATATGAATAGCCTTAGGCGTTGCAGTAGGATCAGCAACCACACCGTAAGGTCGCTGGATAATCGAAGGCCATATACCTGATTTAAGAATTTGATTTTTTATTTCCTGAGCCGGAAGATTGGCAATGTCAGAGACTGAAAACTTAGGGAATGACTCGAACTCCACTTTTTTATCAGCAAGGATCTTAATCTCCAATAATTTTCTCTTTTCTCCACGCTTGACTTCAACGACCTCACCACTTACCGGGGATGTGAAGAGGATATTCTCATGCTTCTTATCATGAAAAAGCGCTGTTCCTGCCCTCACGGAATCACCCTCTTTAACAACGACCTTAGGCATATAGATGCCATGAAAATCAGTGGGTTTAATGACAAAAGTTTCAGGCTGATCAGGTTCTACAACTTTGGGGGCTGCTTTGCCTGCCAAATTGATGGTGAAACCTTTCTTGAGTTTGATGAATTTGCCCATGAGTGGAATGGCAATTATTTTGGTTTAGAACGGGGCAAAATTAGCAATTAAATTCTACCTGCAAAGAGATGATTTGCCAAAGAATTAATTGGAAAAATACAGATTTGCATACTGTCTAATCATTGCGCCTGAGCGAAGGGATCATCTTAGTCAAAGCCAGGCGGATTACTTCGTCCACTTGCTCATCAATGGTAATGTGGGTGGTATCGATTGAGATGGCTTTATCGGCCTTTATCAGGGGGCTTTCCTTTCGTGTACTGTCAATTTGATCTCGTTTGGTAAGGTTATCAACGATTTCGTCAATGTCTACCAGATCATTCTTTTCCAAAAGTTCTTTTTGTCTACGAAAGGCTCTTACCAGCATATCTGCTGTTAAAAAAACTTTCAGTTCGGCCTCAGGAAAAACGACTGTACCAATATCCCGGCCATCCATAACGATGCCCCTTTCCTTTCCCAGTTTGCGCTGCTGATCAACCATAGCCAATCTTACCTCTCTGATGGCACTTACCTGGCTCACATTTTCAGAAATCCTCATCTTTCGGATAGCCGACTCGATGTTTATCCCATTTAAAAAGGTTTCTGAAATTCCTTTCGAATTGATTATAAATGTGATGTGAATTTCTTGCAACGCCTTTTCAACTTCTTTAGGATTTGTAAGACTTACATGGTGATCAAGAAAATAAAGTGTTACCGCGCGGTACATGGCACCTGAATCGATGTAACGGGAATTCAATTCTTTGGCAACCTCTTTGGCCGTTGTGCTCTTTCCACATGCTGAATAACCATCAATAGCGATAATGATCTTTTTCACGTGCATATCAGCAATCTTTCATTGGACACGGTATTGGCTTATTGGGATCGAGTTTTTTATATTTTGGTTTATAGGATTGCTGGCCAGACGCACAGGCCATCAAACAAAACACAATCAGGAGCGAAAGAATCTTAAATTTCCACATAGCAAAAAGAGTTAATCAAATGTATTCCATACCTACCAACTGCCCAAAACACTTATCAACTATTCGTTGAACTTTGATAACTCATTTTAAAGCCAATTTTCTGGCCCGCACCCAATTCCTGGGTTTTTTCATTTTTTTGATAAACCGTAATAAACCGAACATCCGGGAACGGTGGCGCCATCAGATCATTCTCAATTGCAATTTTTAAAGCCTGTTTTACAATGTTATTTAAATCGCCTTCGGATATATCAGTTTGAGATATGGTGTTGTACAAAAATCCAAGTTGCCCTTCGCCTTCAACCAAAAAACGGTTCTCATGATTAATGAGAATACGAGCCAATAAATACCCTGGATCATTCATGCGATTATACCGGATCGAATCCGACATAAAATTATAAATCATGATCTGACCGAAATACCTATTGATTTCCTTTTCTTTTATATAATCGGATTGCATCAAAGGGTGCTCATCAGAAACTGTGACCACGTTGGTATGAAGTACAAACACCAATAAATCTCCCGCCAGCTTCACCTGAAACTCATGTTCATTGACAAGCTTAAAATCTACCGTCACATCCTCATCGCCCGGTTTCACACGCTTCTTTAGTTCACTAATAATTCGTTTCGATTCTTTTGCCAGAAGATCAAATGAGGAAAGCAAATTCTTATAGGTTACTTGCTTGGCCGAGGATTTACTTTCAAGCATGTGTTGAATTTGATCGAGCGGGTCTTGTTGGTCAGTCATAAGAAATGATTAGCTTAGTAAGTTCAAAAAATATTTTGGTTATGGAAACAAATCAGGAAGGAAAAGCAGAAAAGTTTTTCAAAGAGTTTGGTAAAAAAATGGATCAGTTTCTCGTAGAATTAAAAGATGCAGGAACCCGGGCAGAGACAGATATGCAGCAGAAATACGAAGAATTAAAAGTGGCTGCCGAAAAACTCAAGAAAGAAGCGGAAAATAAAGAGCGATGGAAAGAAGTGGAATCAAGCCTTAAGAAAGCAGGCGCAGAATTAGAGAACGCTTTTAAATCGGCATTTAAGAAAAAAGAGAATAATTGATCGTTGGTGGTTCTTCGTTGTTGGCAACAATCAACTCTTTGAACAACTAACAACCTGTACTATCAACTAAATTTTAATTGTCTTCCACTTTCCTCTTCGGAAAATAATAATGCCGGCAATCGCCATTAATGTTTCTGCTAATACAATGGCGATGAATACGCCTTTTGGTCCCCAATCCAGGAGATTGACCGCCATATAGGCAAACGGTATTTGAAATATCCAGAAGCCAAATATGTTAAGAATCGTGGGTGTATAAGTGTCACCTGCTCCATTCAATCCCTGCACCACCACCATTCCATAGCCATAGAAAATGTATCCGATACTTACATAGCGAAGTGCCTGCACTCCATATTTTAGTACATCAGGCTGATTTGTGAATAACCCAATGATCTGCGGAGCAATGGTCAGAAACAAAATCATCACAAACGCCATAACGAATGCATTGATGTAAGCCGCTCTCCATACTGATGTTTCTGCCCGATCAGGTTGCAACGCCCCAAGATTTTGACCTACCAGGGTAGCTCCAGCATTAGCCAGTCCCCAGGAGGGCAAGAGCGTGAAAATAAAAACGCGCATAGCAATCGTGTAACCTGCCACTGCATCCTCACCAAAAGATGACATCAACTTCATCAGAAATATCCAACTGGCAGAACCAATGATAAACTGCAGGATGCTGCCACCAGATACTTTAATTACATTGAAAATAATGGATGATTTGAGGGCAAGATTATTCCATCCTATCCTAATGATGCTGCGCCCATTCAATAAAAAATATAATTGAAATAATACGCCTGTACCCCTTCCAATATTGGTAGCAATGGCTGCACCTTCAACACCCATAGCCGGTATTGGTCCCCAACCAAAAATGAATATAGGATCTAAAATTATATTGATAATGTTTGCCAGCATCAACGCCTTCATCGCTATGGCTGCATTGCCTGCCCCCCTGAAAATGGCGTTGATCAGAAAAAGGAATGTAAGGGTATAATTGCCTGTAAACATCCAGAAAGCATAGGAAGAGCTGGAGGTGATAACCTCTTGTGACGCGCCCATCATCAATAGGATGTCTTTATAAAAGAACATACCAATCATGCTAATAGTAAAGGACACTCCGAGCCCTAAGTATAAGGCTTGCACTGCCGCTGTGCTTGCCCCTTCTTTATCGTGTTCACCCACTCTGCGGGCAACAATGGCAGTGGCTCCCATACCCAGACCCATCGCGAGTGAATACAGAATACTAAGAACAGATTCTGTATATCCAACGGCTGCCACTGCATTGCTATCGTTGAGCTTACTAACAAAAAATATATCCACAACCGCAAAAATGGATTCCATGCCCATCTCCACAATCATGGGAATAGCCAATAAAAAAATAGCTTTGTTGATATTGCCTTCCGTGAAGTTTTGTTCAGAACCGTTGATAGCCTGTTTGAATAAACGAAATAGTGAAGCGGTTTTTGTAAAAGCTGCTTTCATGCAAAAGATAAATTTATAGTAATGAAAGAATCTGGCTAGTGCCGATGAAAAGAAAACACTTGGTGCGTATCCAAAAAATTCAACGGAATCCTCACTAAAGAAGAACGTCTATACCGTTGAATTAAAATACCAGAATCATATTTCGTTGTAATTTCAGAGATTAAATATCAGGAAAATAATTGAAAGATTGGAATACGTCACCTTTTTAAATCGAAATTTCTACAACAATGGCAACCGAACTATTCACTTCTCAATATTTCAACCGGAGAGGTGGATGCCATTTTAAGCGATTGATAGGACACCATACCTACGCTTAATATAATAAGGGTTGTTGCCGCAATGACAAACTCGATTCCATTAACAGGAACCTGATAAGCAAAATTACTCAACCATTGCTTTGCTATAAAAAATGAAAGAGGAAATGAAATAATAATGGAAATCAATGAAAGCCATATGTATTCCATGCAGAGGCTGTTAAAGATAAGTAATGATGTAGCTCCCATCGCTTTTCTTATCCCAACTTCTCTTTTCTTCTTGCTAATTAAAAAAGATGAAACCGCCAACAGACCTGAGCACGCTATTGCAATGGTCACGACTGTAAGCCATAATAGAAAAGTTTGAAATCTTTCCTCTTCCTTATAGTTAGAATAAAATGATTCATCCAGAAAATAGAAATCGAAGGGTTTTGACTTATAAACATCTTTCCAGACAGATTTAATTCTTTTTAAAGTGGAAGAGTAATCGTTAGAACTCAGTTTCAAAACAAGGTTAGTTGAAGTGGGCGAAAAGGTAAATAAGTAAGGTTTAATCTCTTCGTGAAAAGTGTTGAAATTAAAATCCTTCACAACACCAATTATTTTAAAATACATCGGATTTGTATCCTTCGGGTTGGGGGTGATTTCCGTTCCCACTACTTTGCTACTTAGTCCTAATACGTGTGCTGCCGTTTCGTTTACAATTAACGGAAATGTAGTTCTGTCTGATGGAAAATCGCGCGAAAAACTACGACCTTCAATTATCTTAAGTCCCAGCACATCAAAATAATCATAGTCTACCAATGAATAATCCATGATCGTAGTACGAGATGATCCTTTTACAGCAGCCATAAAAAACATATTCTTTTCGCCTGGCAGGGAATTAGCGAATGAAGCCTTGATAACCTCCGGGAGTTGAAGGAATCTATTTTTGGTTTCCTCGCCACCGTCCGCACCTGACAAAACCAATAATTGATTTTTATCAAAGCCCAGAGAACTATTTCGCATAAATTGCATTTGGCGATGAATAACTACAATGGAAACCAATAGTACAGTGACGACCACAAACTGAAAAACGATTAGCATCTTTCTGAATCCTGCTTGCCCACCATTCTGATAGTCACCCTTCAAAACCTTTATCGGGCTTACTTTTGCGTAGTAAATAGCCGGCATGGTAGCAGCACCCATACATAATAAAACAAATAAAGGAATCCAAATCGCCACCTGACTCCTATCCATTTGTTGAAACGAAATGGCAATATCAAAAAAACTGTTTATATGTGGCAAAAACTGAATAACAAGCAATAATGACATTAACTCAGCTACCACCATTATTAATATTGATTCAATAAAATAATCGGTAAATAATTTTCTATGCGTTGCTCCATTAACCTTGTTTATACCCGCTTCCTTCGAGCGATGTAAGACACGCACCATTGAAAGATTGATGAAGTTTATAAGGCCCACCAGCAAAATGAAGAACCCGGTTACGGTCAAAATATTTACAAACGCAAAGCTGCCGTTCGATTCCAATTCTGATTTCAGTTTGGAATGAAGATGAATATCGGTTAACGGTTGAAAAAAATATTCCGCTCTAAGCTCTGGACTATTTTTGTCAACCCGTTGTTGAATTTCTGTGGTAAGTGATTCAATTTTTTGATCAGTCAACACTTTTACATAGGTGTACCAGTTATACCCATTCCATTCCTGATCTATTGAGTATCCTTCATAAGGAGACGTATTTAATTTAAATAGCAGCTTAAAATGAAAGTGAGAGTTTCTCGGTATGTCTTTTACCACGCCCTCAACCACTTTCTCATCTCCTAATATATCAATTCTGATGAGGCGCCCAAGCGCCAATTCGTTGCCAAACAATTTTTGACGTAAGGATTCTGTTATGACAACTGCATTATCATTCATTAGTTGCCTGGCAGGATTTCCTTCAATAAAATCCAGATTAAAAACGTTAAAGAAATCGGGATCGACAGCCAAAATACTGCTTTCATAAAAACTTTTCTCATCCACTTGAATTAAGGCCTTTCCTTGAATAGGCTCAATACGAGTAACGCTTTCTATATGCGAAAAGCTACTCTTTAATGAAGGCGCCAATGCCCCTGGCGTGAAGGCATCGGGCACCAACTCGCCAGCATCATTAACAAAGCTCTTGGCTATTCTAAGTATGCGATTATGATCTGGGTAAAACCGATCGAAAGAATTTTCATATTGCACGTATAAAAAAATCAAAAACGAACAACCAAAAGATAATATAAGGCCGGCCATGTTTATAAAAAGTGAAGCGCTGTGCTTGCGTGCACTCCTTAAGGCTGTTTTTAAACGGAGTAAAATCATATGAGGTGATTTATTGCATTTTAATTTTCAAAAACAATAATGCAGATTTCTTAAACGCCCGACCAAACGGCAGCTCCTTTCCATTTAGTTCAATTCCATCATTTGAAATAGTTTTCACCCATTTAGTATTAATAATAAAAGAGCGATGAATACGCACGAAGGGTGGATAAGGGAGCTTCTCTTCCAAGGTCGATATATTCTCACGCGTAATCAACACCATTTCTTTGAGATGCACTTTCACGTAATCATCGAGGCTTTCTATGTAGAGTATTTCTGCTTCACTGACTTTATGAATTTTACGATCTGCTTTAATGTGAACAAATCGTTGTTCATCATGTGTAACTGACGTGACTGACGTATCCTTTCCCGATTCACGATCAAAAAACTTATTCACCGCCTTCAATAAACGCTCAAATGAAATCGGTTTTAACAAATAGTCAACCACATTGAGATCAAATGCCTCGGGTGCATAATCCCGAAAGGCTGTGGTAAGAATAATTGCAGGTGGATTTTTTAAAGTACTCGCAAATTGAAAGCCTGTCATCTCCGGCATTTGAATATCGAGAAATATCAAATCGACTGATCTATTTCGTAATAGGTTCGCAGCTTCAATGGCATTACCACACTCGCCTGCCAACTCAAGACCTTCGATTTTAGAAGCGTGAGAAGCAATTAATTTGCGAGCCAAAGGCTCATCATCAACTATGAGGTATTTGAATTTCATTTCTTGTGATTCAAAATCAAGTTAACAGAAAATGCATTCGCCATTGAATTTACAACTTCCAACGAATAGTCATCCTTATATAGATGATGTAATTGGCTTCGCAGATTTTCAAGACCAATTCCATTTCCGGGCTTCGTACAACTTGCGCTGTTGCTGATTGAAATGAGTAGGCTCTCCTCTTTCTCTTGCACAATAAAATTGATCCACGCCTTTCCAGCGATGGGCATTACACCATGTTTAAATGCGTTTTCAATTAATGTAATCAGAATCATGGGACCAATCTCATACTTATTCAAATCACCGGAGAATTTTGTTGTTATGTTAACCCGGTCTTCATAACGCAATAATTCCAATGCGATATAATTTTCAACTTGCTTCAATTCCTTTTCGAGCGGCACAAATATCGATTTACTGGAATGCATCACATAATCAAGCATCTCGCTCAACTGTAGAATGGCTTGGGGTGCTTTGTCTGATTTCTCTGTGGTGAGGTAATAAAGATTATTGAGCGTATTGAACAGGAAATGAGGATTTAGTTGAGCTTTCAGAAACTTCAACTCCATTTCAATCCTCTCGCGTGCCAATGCTTGATAGTCGTTCTTTGACTGACGCCAAAAAGAAACCATTTTAATAGCAACCCCCAGAAACAACACAACCAGAAAGGAAGACAAAAGAAAGAAAATATCTACTGAAGCCGGGCTCATGTTATGCACCCGAAGTTCAGCCATGACGAGAAACGTTAGCAGTGCCACCATCATCTCAAGAAACAGCGCTGTTAAAATGGTATAACATGAATAGAGAATAAAAAGACGGTACCGACCTGCGATAATAAAACGCGGTATGAGGTAGTAGTTGAAAAAATATGTGGCCGCAATCACCACAGGCATCAAGAGCCCGACAAAGAAGAGTGTCTGTAAATAGTTATTGTTTCGCCTGCCAAAGAAAATTCCGTAAAGCAAAAGAATAGCTACCCAAAACATGACATGCAGGAGCCACCGCTTTCGAGTGATAACATTATCGAGCCATGTAACGAGGCGGTTCATGTTGCATAGTTATAAAAATTTGAACGTGCAGGAAACCTTGTCGGGTAATTGATTTCAAACGTTCGCCTTTCGACAGCATTGAACACCTTTTCGCCATTACCATGCCCTGTATAGTGAAATCTCTTCGTCTTCGTGTCGTTCGCAAAAAAACTCGAAAACCTGTTTTTCTTATTGCTACTCTTATGGATAAATAATTCAAAAACCTAACTTTAAGATTATGCTAGCATTTAATTTCTTCAGTCATCAAATCGAAGGTGGAGTTTACTTCATGGCACCCATCGCGATTTTGTTTTTTATCAACATGACTCTTTTCATTTACATTTTTGTAAAGAAAAAATTTGAATCCGGATTAGTAGAAATTTTCAAACATGTTGGTCTTTTGATTTTTGGATATGGAATATTTGGAACGCTTATGGGATTTATGCAAATGTTTGACGCACTTGAGGCCATGAAAGAAACGCTGCCGCTATCGATTATATCAGGAGGCGTGAAAGTAGCTTTGTTGAATGTACTTTATGGTGCAGGTTATTTTTTTATCTGCCAGGCGTGCTATATCCTGCTAAGAGCGTTAGCACTGAAAAAAAATAATTGAATAATGGTCACATTTATACTGCTGAGTCTTTTACTCTACGCCATAGTCCTCAGAATCTGGCACAAGTGGTCCTTTTTTAGTGGATTAAAAGTAGAGCTCATTGCACTCGCTCTAGCAGCAGTAGCATTCAATCTAACTCTGGGCTTGCTAATATTATTCGACACCATTGAATCAAACCCTACCCATGTGATCCATCAACTCGCCCAGCAGGGTTGGACGCTGACAACGCTGGCTTTTTGCCTTTTCAATGTTTTGTTCTACGGTATTTTTACTATTCTGTTTTTGAGCAAGTCAGTTCAACAAAACCAAAACGCATAAAAAAGGGAGCTCATCACTCCCTTTTAAATTTCTATCGCAAAAACTTCTTGCAGGTCTATTACCAAATCAGGTAACGTGACAGAAGAAACCCGATCAGTGCGGATATATGGCTTTAGCATTCCCTGATATTTTCCATTCGCTGATAAAGTGTAAACTAAAATAGTTTGGTCCTGAGGATGCACTACCCAATATTCTTTCACTCCCGCTTCTTCATACACATCAAACTTTTCCCGTAGATCTTTTGATGAAGTGTGGGGGGATAATATTTCTAAAATCCAGT
>JANOUH010000136.1:0-2622 GCA_031416795.1 Cytophagales bacterium
TGGCTGTGTGGCCTTCTCCTAACTTCATTCGTAGACTTAACTTTTGTCGCGCGTTAAATAAAACAATTCTTTTTTTAGTAGTTGTTCGTTAACAAGTCAAAAATAATGTTCCAATGTCAGTTGAATGAATTGATTCCTAACGTGAAACTCACCTGATTGCGACATGCTTCCACTATGGATGTCTGTCAAACCATGATAGTAGTCGAAACCTATGTTTATAGCTTTGACTAATTTATGTGATACACCTCCTAAAAGTCCTAATTCGGGTCGTGCAGTAAGAACATCTACATTAGCATTATTGGGCGCCCAAAAGCGAGCATTTAGTCCGGCTCTTAATCCTAACTTAGTCTTGGGTGGTTTGAATTGTAAAGTAAAAGGTATATCTAGAACAATGTGATTACGACTACTTGCAGTTTGATCTAAGCCGTGGTGTACCCATGGTTCGTACGTGTACTGTTTTGACGGGCCAAAATAGTAAGATTGTCTTTTCATTTTTAGGCCTAAGTATACGCCTGATTTGAGGTCAAAATATTTCCCTAGTGGCTTTACTATTCCTGCTCCTAGTCTTAATTCAAGTGAAGCATAATTAGGAGAAGAAGGAAACCCTGTCACATCAAAAGTAGAGCGTGCTATACTTAGTGCTCTTGTGTATCTCAATTTATTATTGAAGTCACTGTTTAACATTTGGGATAAACTCAATTGAGAGATGAATAAAAAAATAACAGTTGTAAGAATATTAATCCTCAAATGTGTTTTCATATAAATAATTATCAATTCCAATTGCTCTCTTGAGTCCTCATGATTTAGAATTCTGTTGATAAAACGTCTAAATAGTCCGTAAATTGTCAACATGGGAGTCTCTATTAAGAATGATGTCACCCGTTAGATGACTTCATTGTCCCGGCCACATTCTGACTAACGTTTCATAAGTTGTTGATATTCAGTTTCAATCCGAGGTCGTCAGGTGTGATATCAAACTTATGAATAAGCTTTTTCATTTCCATTACCTTCCTCTTTCTTTTTTGGTCGAGGAACTCATACGTAGTGTCTTGCTTGTAGGGAACTTTCTTCACGAGCATGTTCCAGATGATTACCGCTAATTTTCTAGCCGTGGCTGAAATGGCAGACACTCTTCCTTTTCTGAAAGCGATCCGCTTAAAAAAATTGGATAGTGCTGTGTCTTTTAAATTCCCGATCACATTGGCGGCATTCCGTAATGCAATCTTTAAACGATTACTTCCTTTGGGGATTCTGCTACTCAGTACCTTTCCCCCACTAATTTTATTGTTGGGTGATAACCGGAGCCACGAAGCAAACTGTTTACCGGTACCAAATTTATGAATCCCATTCCCCACTTCACTCATGATGGTGAGTACGGTTGAATGACTCAATCCTTCAATGGATAATAAATCGGTTCCTTCAAAGTATTGGTATGAGAGAAGATTGATGTCCATATTCTTAGGACTGTTCTTGTTGATGCGCTTGTGCACCTTCTTTTCAATAAAGTGTTGCTTTTTATTTTCGTCATTGTCGATTTGTGCTTTCAATAAATTATTGATTTCCACATCACATTCTGCAATACGTGATTGGAGCGTGACGTACATTTCATATTCATGCTTCAATGCAAAAAGAAAATCTTTACGGCCATTGTACTGCAATGCTTTGGCTATCTCCTGCTCCGATTTCTTACAATTCCCATTTCGTAGTGAAGCTAATTTTTCTGGATTGGTTTCACCTTTACAGATCGCTTCAATAATAGACAGACCAGTCAATCCTGTAATATCATTGACCACAACATCTAAGCGAAAATTCAGCAACCGTAAATACTTCTGTAATTTGCGAATCGTATCGGCTCCTTGTTCAATCAAATTCATGCGGTGACGACAATACGTCCGAAGTTGTTCGGTTGCTTCGTCTGGCAAAAAACTACCACTCAACAAACCAAGCGTATGCAACTTTTGTATCCACTGACAATCCTGCACGTCACTCTTCTTGCCTTTAATGTTTTTGGTAAACTTCCCATTGCACAAGATCACTTCAAATCCAAATCCCTGAAGCACCGTGAATAAATTCTGCCAGTAGGTACCCGTACTCTCCATGGCTATTGTTTTCACTTCGTGTTCCAATAACCATTTGGCAAGGGTTTCTAAGTCCTCATTGTAAACACCAAATTCTCTCACATCCTCAGCGCGCTGACCGACAGCAACAAAATGAGAACGACTCCCAATATCAATTCCTGCTGCATTAGGATTGACTACTTCCATTGACACATTTTTCATAAACATTTTTTTAGTGATGAAATAAAAATGTCCTAAGGGAATGTATCTTTGACATGAAAATATTCTGAACGGGGTACTCACTAAGAGTCCACCACTGAAATCATCTCAAAGCCTTTTTGCTGTAAACAGGAAGGCTTTTTACATTCCAACCAGGATTGCCTCGGGCTATGATGCACCAGCGCGTAAATCGGCCTTTCAAAGGACTCTCTCAAGGTAAGAAAAATTCAGATCGATCGAAATGAGTCCGGATGGCTCTAACGTTAGCTTTGGAAATCAATTCTTCTCCCGGAATAGGATGGATTGCCACCAACGTTTGTGTTTCTTCAGTGGTGCGCTTCCGAAG
>JANOUH010000137.1:0-55455 GCA_031416795.1 Cytophagales bacterium
TTTTATATGACTTGTGGGCGAAGTAGCGATGGTAGCCACCGGTAACCCAGAACATGCGAAAGAAGTACAAAAAAATACACACCATCCAGTCGAAGAATGTTGCACCCGTCCACAGTGCCCCAAGCGGAAGCAAGTGAATAATGATGAAGGCGATCTCTTGTTTCAGGTGAGGTTTTCTTCTCACCTCCGGAACAACTGCTGCTTGTGCCATGATATTAAAATTATTGGATCAATCGAATTGCAAAGATAACGCGAATTGGTCTAATTAATTCCATGCGTTTTACATTATCGGTATTTTCTAATGCGAACGAACGTTTAAAACACTCTTGATTTAACTCCAAAATGATTTAAGTCATAAAATCGGCATACTGAAAATAATTCCTAATCAGCGGGATATTTGATTCCTGCTTTCGCGCGGATTATATCCAACGTTTGCATGAGCAACAAGGTGAGATCATGGGTGAGTATCGGACTTTCTACAAGATTCATTTTCAAACATTCATTCACATGTCTTGCTTCATATTCATAACCACTACCCGATGCTTTCTCAAAAGGAATTATTTCACGCGTGTCTACGATGCCAGGATAATATTCAAGCACCGTGGTTGGTCCGTGAAAACGATGTGTGAGGCGTATGCGACCTTGATCGCCTGCAACATCTGCACCCGTAGCAAGGTTAGAGGCGAAAGAACAAAACAACTGTGCAATCGCACCATGATTATAATGCAAGGTGATCGCACACTGTTCGTCTACACCGGTTGAGGCAGGAGACATCACCGCATCTATGTGATCGGGTTTACCCAATATATCCAAGGCAAGAAAAATAGGATATACTCCAATGTCTAGCAAGGCGCCACCACCTAATGAAGGTTGATATAATCTTGTTGGAAATGGTGGAACAGGTATAAATCCAAACTCAGCATTCAGATATTTTATTTTACCCACCTTTCCCTCAGCGATCAACTCCTTCATCTTAAAATAGTGCGGAAGAAAGCGCGTCCAAAAAGCTTCCATGATGAACGTATTCTGAATTTTCGCGAAATCGATCATCTCTTTGGCTTCTCTATAATTGATCGCAAATGCTTTTTCGCAGAGTACTGCTTTCTTATGTTTCAAACATAACATCACATGTTCGTGATGAAGGCCATGTGGAGTGGCTACGTAGATTACATCGACTTCCGGATTGCTCACTAAAGCCTCATAACTTCCGTGAATGTATTTGGCAGGAAAATCTTTGGCGAATGCCCCAGCAGTGGATTGTTCACGCGCACCCAGTGCAATCAATTCGGCATCTTCTACTAAGCGAAGATCGGCTGCGAACTTGCGAGCTATCTTACCACAACCTAAAATGCCCCAACGGATTTTTTTCATTTTATCAGATTTGATTTCATAAAGTTAGGAAATGATAGTTAAGAAATGGTGCCTTGCGCAGTTGTCAAACAAAATGAAGTTCCGAAATCACAAATTTTTTTTATTTATAGTTGGGGATATTCAAGCCCAGTATGATATCGCGCTTCGCGACCCAGGTTCCATCCTGCCTCTTCGTTAATATGATTACACCTGACCCTCCTCTTTTTTCTTGTTTGGTTTTTTCTGTTTCATTCAGGAACGGATCATCGGCAAAAAGATATTCATCAATGTAATATTCATTTTTGTTGGGCTCTTTAATGACTGGATGAATGTGTTGTGGTGCCCTTGTATTTGGATATGAAGCAGGGCGAAGTGTATAAAATTTATACTTGCCATCGGCATTTGTTTTTATCCATCCACGTAAGTAACCATGTCGTTTGGCCCAGCCTGTTTCATTTCCTTTTTGTGGATACACCCCATGTTGATCGGTGTGATAGATGTAGACGATCACATTCCTGGCAGGAGTTTTTCCGTCAGCCTGGTAAATCGTGCCATTGATTTCAAGTTTTGGCCCTGGCTCTTTAAAGTCTGGCAACGTATCCATCCACGACAATTTCTTCGATCCATATTCAAACACGGCTTCACAACCCTCACAACCACCACCAACACGTTGAGCGTAAACATTGATCAATGCCATAGCGAGTAAAAGGGTTATGACTGGTTTCATGCCATGCTGGGTTATTCCCATACTATACGAGGCCTGATTCATCTTGGCTAATTTTACTGATGGTCGCCATCCTGAATGCCAAGTGGAATCTCATTTTTTACCGGCTCAAATGATGTCAGATAAGGAGCTTCAAAGGTGCGCTCATAACGGCTATACACAGTAGCTACAAAGCCAATGATAGCAACTGTAATCAGGATTAATAGTCCCAGTAGAATTTTCTTAATCATGGGGCAACGGGGTTAGGGACATTTAAAGTTAAAAAAAATAGTGAATAAGAGTAAACTGATAACCTGGTTCCCATTCACTCAAAAAGACAGTATCATGCACCTAATTGATGATCAAAAAAATCTCGTGGGCAAGAACCTTATTAGTTTCTGAAAAAAACTGTCTTCGTATTTAACAGACAGGATTAAACAACTTCTGTTTTTCATTACTTTTAGTTGTTATGATTCGTCCATATGAAACTGTATCGCATTGTCTTAATCGCATTCGTAGTTGTCGCTGGCTTCAGTTCCTTATTTGCTCAGATCCCATCCTATCCAAATAAAAGCGATAAGCAGGGCCGCAGACAGGGCAGCTGGGTCATCTACTTCAATAAAAACTGGGAGCCAACCCGTATCAAAGACAGCATTACCTTTTATCGGGTTCTTAACTACAAAAACGATTTACCTCAAGGATTTACCAGGGACTATTTTCGTTCGGGACAAAAGCAATGGGAAGCTCGTTTGGTTGCCGATCGCCCAACGGAAATTGTTGAAGGTAAGGCAACATGGTATCATGATAATGGTGCCATTTCTTCGGAGGTCAGCTTTATAAATGGTTTAAAAGAAGGACCCGAAATCGCTTACTACCCAAGTCAAAAAAAGTATAGCGAAACATTCTTTAAATCCGGACTGGTACAAAATAAAATCAACTACTATGATGAGAGCGGCCCACTCATCAATGTAGAGTTTTATGAAAATGGAGAAAAGCAATCCTTGCAAACAATCTGGGATAAAGCTTTTGCCTTTTATGAGAATGGTAACTACAAAGAGACAGAGCCGCTAGTCAAAGATTTATACATCGCCATCAAAAATATTGCGGGGGCCGATGACGGTAACTGTGCATACATATTAAATCTACTCTGGACTTCCCAGATAAATCTCAATCAACCCGATGAAGCAATTAAGACTACCACTGAACTGTGTCGTGTTCGCGAACTGCAAAATATTCCGAGCGATTCCACCTATCGCGATTGGCTATATGAAATGGTGAAGGAGTTCAAAAATGCGGAAAGAATTGACGACATGGAAACTCCTTTGATGAAATTATTGAAGATGGAGAAAGAAATCAGCGGAGACAATAGCGATCATTACAGCATTCACAGACGCACTCTGGGTGATTATTACCGCCTTCAAAAACGATTTGATGAAAGTGAAAAAGTTATTCTGGAAAACATCGCCAGGATAAAGAAAAAATATCCGAACCAGCCTGACCGCTATAGTTACGAATTGACCTCATTGGGTTATTTGTATGAAACCCAGAAGGAATATAACAAGGCAGAAAAGCTTTACACTGAAGCCATCGAACATTACCGGGAACAAAAAGACACGACTTCAACTTTTGCCACTGCGCTCACCAAGTTGGTTGATCTCTATGAAGCACAAGGAAAAGCGCTGGAGTCGATCCCGTATGCCTCAGAACTGGTCACCCTCGAAAGATCAAGGCATGGAAAATTCTCAAGTGCCTATTCTGATGCACTCTTAGCATTAAATAAAGCGTATCGCGAAACAGGGCAGTTTGAAAAAACAGAACATGTGATCAAGGAGCAAGATGAGATCATCACTAAATTATATGGACAAGAATCCGAGGAATATTCCAGTGTACAGTTTACCTACGCACTGTTATATTCAAAACAAAAAAGATATGAGTCTGCCGAGCCCCATTATGTTAAGGCACTGGAAATTTTGAAACGTATTAATGTCAATGGCTCTGATCAATCATTGCTGCGCAAACAGGTGGAGATACAAGCCTATCTCGGAGAAATGTATGTCGACCAAAAAAACACCATCAAAGCAGAAATTGCACTTTCAGAAGCTGCCGAAACGATGGATAAACTTGAAGACAAAAATAGGTTCGTGATTGCCCAGGTGCTAGAAAAGCTTGGAACTGCTCAGCTAAAAATTCAAAATTATCATGATGCCGAAGAATTTTACAAGGAAGCAGCAGTCATTGCCGAGAATGTATTTGGCATCAATCATCGTAATTATTTCATGGCCATTTCTAATCTATGTGTGGTCTATATGTACACCAATAAGTCTGAGCAGGCCATAAATAGGTTGGATGATCTCTTGCAAAAAATGGAAGCCTCTGGAGAAAAAGATAGTGGAGGCTATATCGCCATATTGGAAAGCAAAGTTCTTGCACACCAGCGGCTGAAGCAAGATAGTATCTCCATCAGTTTGCATAAAGAGATTGCCAATTACTACCTGACCACGTATGGAGACACCTATCCATCTTATTTTGATCGGCTAACGCGGTTAACGTTGAATCAGATCAATGCGCAATTATTTACGGAGGCTGAAGACAATATCAAAAGGTTAGAGGCCATTGCTATAAAGCGAAACATAAAAAAGACTGATCCTCCCTATTACGATAATATCTTACTGCTAAAAATGACATTGGCGAATATGAAAAAGGATTATCAGCTAGCGATTGAATTAAGTAAAGAACAAGTTGAAATTGGTCGCGCCTTAGGTCAACCAAAAGTAGGCCTTGTAGGCCTTGCCATGAATGAGTTTTTCAATGATAACAACAAACAGGCTGTTGATGCCTATCAACGTTACATTAACCTGGTGATCGATGATGTGACTAAAACCTTCCCTTACCTTTCTGAAAATCAGAAAGTGAGTTTCTATACATCTGAAGTTGAATATCATTTAGACTTATATTACTACATCGCTTTGGCGGAACCGCTTGGGCTGAAAATGAATCGTGATTCTGCGGAATTGAAAGCCTTCAAAGAAAATTTCAAAAAACCGAATTACATCAGGCATCCCAACAACGAAAGTATTTTTAATTATCAACTTATTACAAAAGGAATTCTTTTTGAGGCAAATCAAAAAATGAAAGATGGCATCCTAAAAAGTAAAGATGACGCTTTGATAAACCTCTTCAAGCAATGGCAAGCGAAAAAAGATCAAATGAATAAGGCTTTCCTTGAGCCTGATTCAAAGCAAAAAGAAGAAAAGAAAAATCAGATAAACGCAGATATCAAGTCTATCGAAAAACAACTGACTTTAAAATCAAGCTATTTCACACAAACCAACGATAAACGCTACACCTGGAGCGATGTACAGAAGAAGCTCAAAAAAGGAGAAGCTATGGTTGAAATTGTAGCCGTGAGTGCAGGGCTTAAATTAAATCCAACAACGACCAAGTATAGCGACATGTATCTTGCCTTTGTCATTACTCCTGATACCAAGGACTATCCACTATGTGTGCGAATTAATGTGGGGGATAGCCTGGAAGGAAGGTATGCTAAAAATTATCAGAACAGCATCAAGCTCAGGCAGGCCGATAATTTTTCGTACAACAAATTCTGGAAAGTCTTGGCCGACACTTTAAAGAGTGTGCGTAAGATTTATTTTGCTCCTGATGGTATTTATCACAAAGTCAACATCAACACACTACGCAATCCGGCTACCGGCAAATATGTGCTCGAAGAAAAAGACGTGCAGTTCATCAGTCAGTCGCGCGATTTGATTGTTCATACTAATTTGAAAAATAATGTGCCTAATAGAATCACCTTGTTTGGTGCACCGAACTATAATAGCCTTCCCAGCAAAACAGATAAGACAGCATCCGATCAAAAAAACAAACAGGGAAACAGAAATGTTAGTATAGTAAAACAAGACACCACCCAACGATTTTTGCAAGGTGACAACATTGCCGAACTGCCCGGCACCGAAGTGGAGGTAAATAATGTGGCCGCCATGGCTCAACTGAATCAGTTGAACGTGCAAAAGTTTTTAGGTGATGACGCCACTGAAGTCAATTTAAAAATGGCGCAAAATCCGTCCATCCTGCATATAGCAACACACGGTTTTTTTATGTCAGAAGTAAGTGCGCCATCGGGAGATAATGAGCGGGCACGGGCAGGCTTTGCCAATTTCACCTATGAAGATTTAAAGAACCCACTGCGAAGAAGCGGCCTTCTCTTCTCATATTGTAAACATGCTTTTGGCAATGATCAACTAAACTTACCTGAAGATGGAATTTTAACTTCCGAAGAAGCTCAAAATCTTCACCTCGACAAAACAGAAATGGTAGTACTTTCGGCTTGCGAAACAGGACTCGGTGAAGTTAAAAATGGTGAGGGGGTCTATGGATTACAGCGCGCTTTCCAAACAGCAGGCGCCCAGTCGGTGTTGATGAGTCTCTGGACGGTGAGTGATCAGGCCACGCAGGAACTGATGACCGCGTTTTATTCAGAATGGTTCAAGCTGAAAGATAAGCGGCAAGCATTTCGGCAGGCACAGTTAAACGTAATGAAAAAGTATGCTGATCCTTTTTATTGGGGAGCCTTTGTTATGGTAGGTGATTGATCCGCTATTTTTTTGGCACACTCAAAACCTCATTCAACTTCAACAATGATTTCATAGGGTTAATAGAGTTTATTGATCTAAGTTACAAAGTTGTAACCTGAGCCTTACTTCTTCAACACTGAAAGAATCTCATTCAACTTCAACAACGCCTCCACCGGGCTGATCGTATTAATGTCAATCTTCTCCAGCATTTCATAAATGGCTTTGGATTTAGGATCCATCTCAAACAAACTCATTTGTGCCGTGGCTTTGGGCAGCTCATCAAACTTAGCCTTCGATTCGTTTTTGCCTGTCCGTCCGTCAGGCGGGCGTTTATCTTTTTCAAGGAAGTGTAAAATCTCATTCGCACGTAACACCACTTTGTTGGGCATTCCTGCTATTTGCGCCACGTGAATACCAAAGCTATGCTCGCTGCCACCTTCTTTAAGCTTGCGCATGAAGATGATTTTGTCGCCAACTTCTTTCACGCTCACATTGAAGTTTTTCACGCGTACTAAATCTTCCGTAAGTTGGTTGAGTTCATGATAATGAGTAGCGAATAATGTTTTTGGTTTAAAGTCTTTGTGATTGTGCAAGTATTCTACAATCGCCCAGGCAATGGAAACGCCATCGTAGGTAGAAGTTCCCCTTCCAATCTCATCCATTAAAATCAAACTGCGATCGCTGAGGTTGTTAAGAATACTGGCGGTCTCCGTCATCTCCACCATGAAGGTCGATTCACCTCGCGATAAATTATCTGAAGCACCCACGCGCGTAAACACTTTATCGATGAGGCCGATGGTGGCTGCTTCGGCAGGAACATAACTTCCCATTTGCGCCATCAGCACAATCAAAGCGGTTTGTCTTAGCAATGCAGATTTACCTGCCATGTTCGGACCGGTGATTACTAATATTTGTTGTGTCTCGTTGTCGAGGTAAATATCATTGGGCACGTAGCTCTCGCCAACAGGAAGTTGCTTTTCAATTACCGGATGTCTGCCCGCTTTGATGGCCAATCGCTTTGACTCGCTGATTTCGGGTTTATTGTATTTGTTGGCTTTCGCTGTTACGGCAAATGAAAGCAGACAATCCAACATGGCAATCACTCTTGCGTTTTGCTGAATCTGAGCGATGTAGTCTGAAGCATGATGCACCAATTCTAAAAAGAGCCTTTGTTCAATGACAAGAAGTTTCTCCTCCGCATGAAGAATTTTTTCTTCGTATACTTTTAATTCTTCGGTGATGTAGCGCTCCGCATTCACCAGCGTTTGCTTACGAATCCAATCCGTTGGCACTTTGTCTTTGTTGGCATTGCTTACTTCTAAATAATAGCCAAACACTTTGTTATAAGAAATCTTCAGCGAGTTGATGCTGGTGCGCTCAATCTCACGTTTTTGGATTTGCAACAAATAATCCTTTCCCGAAAAGGCGATGGCGCGCAACTCGTCCAGCTCTGCATTCACGCCTTCTTTAATAATACCTCCCTGATGAATGAGCATAGGTGCATCATCTTTCAACTCCTTCTCAATTTTCTCTAATAGAAACTCGCACTTGTTCAGTTGGTCTCCCAGCTTTTTTAATTCCGGTGAGGTTGACTTGTCTAATATTTCCTTAACGGGAATAATCGCTTTCAACGAACGCTTAAGTTGAATTAACTCACGAGGATTAATCCGGCCCACCGCTACTTTTGAAATCAGGCGTTCAAGATCTGAAATCTGATGTAAGTGTTCCAGGATTTTTTCGGTGAGATCGTGATCATTATAAAACTGCTCTACCACCTGAAGTCGCTCGTCAATGCTTTGCTTTTCTTTCAGCGGAAGAATCATCCACTTGCGCAAATTACGCGAACCCATCGGGGTCACCGTTTGATCCAACACATGCAACAATGGCACACCCCCTTCATTGGGTGAACTCACAATCTCCAGGTTACGCACCGTAAACTTATCGAGCCACACATATTTGTCTTCATCAATGCGCGAGATGGACGAAATGTGATGCGTGTCTTTATGCTCAGTGGCTTCGAGGTAATGAAGGATTGATCCGGCCGCGATGATGGCTTCATTCATTGTCTCAATTCCAAAACCTTTAAGCGTACTAGTTTTGAATTGCTGAATCAACTTCTCGTTGGCAAAGTCAAAAGCATACACCCAATCATCCAAGGCGAACGTAGCGTACTCGTCACCAAACTGATTTTCAAATTTATCACGACTGGCCTTGCTGTATATGATTTCAGCCGGACCAAAACTCTGAATGAGTTTGTTGATATAATTCTCAGGCCCCTGAGCCGCATAAAACTCCCCTGTGCTGATATCTAGAAATGCCACACCCATCGCATTCTTTCCCACAAAGACCGAAGCAAGGAAATTATTCTGCCTCCGTTCAAGCACATGATCATTGAAAGAAACGCCTGGTGTTACCAATTCAGTTACGCCACGCTTTACAATTCCTTTTACGGAACGTGGATCCTCAAGCTGATCACAGATGGCTACACGATTTCCGGCACGTACTAATTTTGGCAAGTAGGTATCAAGCGAATGATGGGGGAAACCAGCCAGTTCAATTTCAGAGGCGGATCCATTTCCGCGTTTGGTGAGTGTGATGTCAAGCACTTTAGCGGCACGAATGGCATCCTCGCCAAACGTTTCATAAAAATCACCCACCCGAAAAAGCAACAGCGCACCCGGATACTTCGCCTTGATGGCGTTGTATTGTTTCATTAAAGGGGTATCCATTGCTGCTGGTCCGGCCATAGTCGACAAATATAGAGGCAAGAATTAACAAGTCAGAATGTGGAAGTAAGAATTAAGGAGTAAGTATAAAGAAGCAACATTAATTCACCGTTGAGTGGTTTTAAATACATTTGCAAAAAAAGGGCATGTACGTTTATCTGAATGATCAATTTGTAGAATCGGAAAAGGCTACTTTACACATCAACGACCTGGCCATCCAGCGCGGCTATGGGATCTTTGATTTTTTCCGTGTGCGCGATCATGTGCTCTTGTATGTAGACGATCACCTCGATCGGTTTTTACATTCCGCTTCGATCATGCGTTTGTCTGCACCCGGCACAAAAGAAGAGCTGCTTTCCATCTTGAATAAACTTCTACGAAAAAATAATCTTCCTGACTCAGGCATTCGAATGATTTTAACCGGTGGCTATTCCCCAGATGCCTATCAAACCGTAACACCAAATTTCATCATCATGCAAAGCCCACTGGTGATGGCCGATTCATCGGTACCCAAATCCATCAGCATCATTACGCATGAGTTTGTGCGCGACATTCCAGAAGCGAAGACGATCAACTACACCATGGGCATCTGGCTGCAAAAGAAAATAAAAGAACATCAAGCCGATGATGTGTTGTATCACACCAAGGGAGTAGTGACCGAGTTTCCCCGCTGCAATTTTTTTATCGTGACGAAAGACAACACCATCATCACTCCTGATAAAAATGCGTTGAAAGGCATAACGCGAAAAAGAATATTTGAGCTTGCGGGTTCATCCTTCACCGTAAAAGAAGGAACAGTTACGTTCGATGACATTCGTGAGGCAAAAGAAGCTTTTCTCACCAGCAGTACCAAGCGCATTCAGTCTATTGTAAAAATTGATGGACACCCTGTTGGAGATGGAACACCCGGAGAAATTACCAGGGAGCTACTGAATAATTTACTGGTGGCCGAAAGAGAATTTGTGGCAAATTTTTTACCCGATCAAAAGCATTAAGCATTCGATCAATTCATTCAGAACCATTACTTTCTGACAGCAACGATCAACCACATTTTGTCTCCCTTCTCTTTCGAACGATCGACAAATGGATCTTGCTGTTTAAGAATAGCGAAGCCTGCTTTTTGTAAATCTTCAAGGGCGAAGTTCATTCCGAGTTCATGTTTTCGTTCCTGATCTTTACGGATTAATTTTCTTCGTTCATCAGCAATGGGTTCGCAAAGAACAAGCCGGCCACCGGGTTTTAAGGATGCTTTGATGTGTTGCAATATCTTATCATGATCATCCATTTCGTGATAGGTGTCTAAGATGATGACAGCATCCAACGTGTTAATTGGCAACTTCGGATTATCATCATCTCCTTTGATCAACGCTACATTTGTGATACTTCTTTTTGAAAGATGCTCTTTCAGTTTATCCAATTTGGATTGCGATACATCGACCGCCAAAACTTTTCCCGCACTACCCACCACGGCTGGGAGCTTGACCGTCATGTAGCCTTCATGACTGCCCACATCAGCCACGTTGCTTCCCGGCTTTATATTAAGATGACGGATAAGCTCATCTGCTTTCTGCCATTTATCGCGATCGGTCCAGGCACTCTCTGTATAGACATTTTTCCACTGATCCTGCGCGAAAGAGTATAATGAAACGAGTACCAAAAGACCTGACAAAAAGTTTTTCATTTTTTTCTTAACGATTCCGCTTCTGTAAAGTTCACTAAAATAGTTTTAAGGATATCTTTACGGAATGAAAAAGCTTAAACTCGAAGAACTCGGGCGCATTTCGGTTGATGAATTCAAAGAATCAGAAAAAATACCAGTGTGTATTTTACTGGATAATATAAGAAGCCTGCATAATGTAGGCTCTGCCTTTCGCACAGCCGATGCGTTTCGTGTGGAAAAAATTTACCTTACGGGAATCACAGGCAAACCTCCCCATCGAGAAATACAAAAGACAGCTTTGGGTGCTACCGAGTCGGTGGATTGGGAATATGTGGAGAGTCCAGCCGATGCCATTTCAGATTTGAAAAGCAAAGGCTATAAAATTGTTATCGTAGAGCAGACTACTGATAGCATTCCCCTTCAAACCTTTTATGGCGAACCGGGAGCAAAGTATTGTCTTGTATTTGGCAACGAGGTGCATGGTGTAAGTGACGAATCGATTGAACTGGGCGATCTTGCTTTAGAAATTCCACAACTGGGCACCAAACATTCGCTCAATATTTCCGTGTGCCTGGGCATTGTGCTGTGGGATGTGTTCAGAAAACTTCGCTTATCATGAACAGCGCTTCCATCAGCGAGATTAAAAAAGAATTGCAACGATTAGATGTCGATGCGCTTCACACGATTTGTCTCCGGTTGGCGAAATACAAAAAAGAAAATAAAGAACTGCTCTCCTATCTGCTTTCGGATGCCCACGATGAAGCGGGTTACATCCGAAGCGTAAAAGAAGAAATAGATGTGATGTTTTTGGAGTTGGATGGTCGCAACTTATACATCGTAAAAAAAATGTTGCGAAAAATTCTGCGCATGGCCAACCGACAAATAAAATATTCAGGAATACCACAGACCGAACTTGAGTTGCGCATTTACTTTTGCGAAAAGGTGAACGAAGCAGGCGTTCCGCTTACGGCAGGCACCGTGTTATACAATCTTTATCAGCAACAACTCAAAAAAATCACAACCGTACTCGTTAAATTGCCTGAAGATTACCAGGTCGATTATGCCGATGCCATTGAAGCCCTTCAATAATTAGTTATGAACGAAGAACAAGCCAACAATCCACTACACGGCAAAACACTTGAATATATTCTCCATTACCTGGAAGAATATTATGGTTGGGAAGAGTTGGGTGAGCGCATTCCCGTGAACTGTTTTCGCTTTGATCCAAGCATTAAGTCCTGCCTCACATTCTTTCGCAAAACACCATGGGCACGCAAGAAGGTGGAAGACTTATATATTGAAACAATTAAACAGTAAACAAGCCATCATTCATTTCTAAGCGTATCACTTGGATTAACTACCGCTGCTTTTACGGCCTGATAGAAGACGGATAGGAACGCAATCGCCAACACAATACTTCCTGCTCCGATATAAACCAACGGACTGATGTCTGCCTGATAAGCAAAGCCCGATAACCATTGATTCATCGCATACCATGCCAGCGGCACCACTACGATAAAGGCAATCATCACCAGTCGTGAAAAATCTTTTGATAGCAACAACACAATCCCGGAAACGGAAGAGCCCAATACTTTGCGCACACCAATTTCTTTTTTGCGTTGCTCTGTCATGAAGGCAGTGAGACCCAACAAACCTAAACATGCAATAACAATGGCCAGTATCGCAAAGGCTGTGAATAACACACCCGTATTTTGCTCCGCTTTGTATTGACGCTCAATGGTCTCGTCAACAAACTGATAGGTGAAAGGATAATCGGGGGCAATCTTTTTCCATGCTGCTTCAACCGTTGCCAAATGATCCTTCAGATTTCCTGAAGTTAATTTCACTGACACACACCACATATTGACCGGATCGATGCGCATCACCAATGGTTCAATTTTGCGATGTAATGAGCGATAATGAAAATCTTTTACAACGCCAATGATCCGTCCGGCAGGATGTCCGTCCAATGCGCGCATGGGTGTGCCTACTGGCTTCTTCAACATTAGCTCTCCAACAGCTGCTTCGTTGATCAAATACGCTTCGGTTGAGTCTGTCATGAATTCAGAAGAAAGATCACGGCCGTCAACAACCTCAAGTCCAAAAGTTTTTAAGTAGTCATAGTCGATAATCATGGTGTTCATGCTTCGCTTTGGAATTTCAAGCCCTGGAAAATCATATTGCCACGTTGAACTTTCCATTCCAGGTGTGCCATTAGAAAAGGTCACTGACTTTACATGGCTGCTTGCCAGCAGATTTTGTTTAAACACATCTCTCTTTTCCCACAATGGTGCGGGCGGAGTCATGTACACGATGCTTTCTTGATCAAATCCAAGGTTTGAGTTTTGAATAAAATTCATTTGCTGGTAAACGATCAATGTGCCAATCATCAGAAAGGCGGCCAGACCAAACTGCATCACGGTGAGAACTTTCCTCAATCCTGCATTTCCGGAAGGACCAGCTCGTCCCTTCAGGACTTTTGCCGGGGAGAATGAACTCAGATAAAATGCGGGATAGCTTCCTGCTATAATGCCTGTTAGTAATCCTGCTAACACAAAAAATATGATCAAACTATTTTTGCCGAAGTAGACGACTTCTAAATGCTGCCCCACTAATCCATTGAATAAGGGCACCAACAACTCCAGAAAAATGATTCCTAAGATCATCGCAACAGTAACCATGATGACGGTTTCACCCATAAACTGTTTTATTAATTGATGACGGAAGGCACCCATTACTTTTCTCAAACCAACTTCTTTAGAACGCTTCATCGCACGAGCAGTAGATAGATTCATAAAATTGAAACAGGCTATCACCAATATCATTAACGCCACCGCAGAAAAAATATAGACATAGCTCAAATCGCCATTAGCCGTATCGCCTTTTATTCCTTTGGTGAAATGGATTTCATTTAGGGGTTGAAGCCAGTCGCCCATGGTCTGATCATTAAACGTTTCCTTTCGGGCTTCGGTAAACTTCTGGTCGATTCGCTTTGCCAGACTGTTTACATCTTTTTCACCGGGAATGTAGAAGTAGGTGGAATAATTCCAGGCATCCAAACTATTCAAAAAACTTTCGGCTGGATAGTGATACCGATCTTGCACCATTTTGGCAATGGTCTCGAAGTTGGTTACATAAGAAAATTGCAAATGCGAGTTGGCTGGCACATCATCAAACACTCCGGTGATTTCATAATCATAAGCATTATCGTAACGAATGGTTTGTCCAATGGCATTGCCTTCCGGAAAATACTTTTGTGCTATAGATTGCGATATGACAACAGTGGATGGTCGCGCAAGCACGGTGTTTACATCGCCTTGCAGCAACTTAAAACTAAACATCTTAAAAAAATCCTTATCGGCAATCGACAAAGTTTTGGCATCAAGAAAGGTATCTCCCACCCGCATTAAGGGTCGCTCGTCTACATCTGAAAAACGGGAGAACATCTCCACGTCATGAAAACTTTCTTTGATCAACGGACCAAAGCCGGCAGGCAACATGGTTTGCATGCTCACCACACCCTCGCGTTCACCCCTTGGAACGTATCGGTACAACGATGTTTTATTCTCATGAAAGTCTTCATAACTCAATTCGAAGCGCACATATAAGGTTACCAGTAAGCAACATGCTAAGCCGATGGCTAATCCAAATACATTGATGAAAGTATATCCCAGATTTTTATACAGGCTTCGGAATCCGATAAGAATATAATTTTTGAGCATGTGGCGGGGTTTTGTACTAAGACGCAAAAAAGAGTGTTAGGTTGCATAACCCCATTCACTGAATCAAAATTCGGAGCAAAAATCTATTTTCCGGTATTCAGTATCCGTTATTCTTCGCACCTTTGTCATCCATTGATTTTCCAATACAGTGAGTAACGATCGCTATAACCAACGCGGAGTATCCGCCAGCAAAGAGGATGTTCACCAGGCCATCAAAAATCTGGATAAAGGATTGTTTCCTAAAGCCTTCTGCAAAGTTGTTCCTGACACCTTAGCGGGCGATCCAGACTATTGCACCATCATGCATGCAGACGGAGCTGGCACTAAGTCATCCCTTGCTTACATCTATTGGAAAGAAACCGGAGATATTTCTGTTTGGAAAGGCATTGCGCAAGACGCCATCATCATGAATATCGATGATTTACTCTGCGTGGGTGCAACCGGTCCGATCTTACTATCCTCTACGATTGGAAGAAATAAAAATCTGATTTCGGGTGAAGTGATCTCAACAATCATTAATGGAACAGAAGAAGTGCTCAACATGTTGCGTTTACACGGCATGGAAATTTATAGCACCGGTGGTGAAACTGCCGATGTGGGTGATCTCGTGCGCACAATCATTGTGGATAGTACGGTAACAGCGCGTATGAAACGTAGTGACGTGATTGATAACCGTACTATACAAGCAGGTGATGTGATTGTAGGACTGGCCTCATCCGGAAAAGCAACCTACGAAAGTGAATATAATGGAGGCATGGGCAGTAATGGACTTACCTCTGCCCGTCATGATGTTTTTGATCACACGTACGCTTCAAAATATCCGGAGAGTTATGATCAAGCAGTACCTGAAAATCTCGTCTATTCCGGAAAGCATAAATTGACGGATGAAATTCCAGGTACCCCTTTAAACATGGGCAAGTTGGTGCTTTCACCTACCCGAACCTACGCACCGGTGATGATTGAGATCTTAAAAAACCTGCGATCACAGATACATGGCATCGTGCATTGCAGCGGTGGAGCGCAAACCAAAGTGCTTCACTTTATTGATCATCTTCATGTGATTAAAGACAACCTGTTTGAAATTCCTCCGCTCTTTAAATTTATTCATGGAGCCTCTGGCACCGATTTACAAGAGATGTATAAAGTGTTCAACATGGGGCATCGCATGGAGATTTATTTGCCTCAACAATTTGCTGAAGAGGTAATCAGCATTTCAAAATCTTTTGGAATCGATGCTCAAATTATTGGCAGGGTAGAGGCCGCCACAGAAAAGAAAGTAACGCTCAAAACTCCAGACGGAGAGTTTGTCTATTAACTTACGTTGGTCGATTCTGATTCAGTACCTCAACGCTTTACATCATCGGCAATATCACTCAGCTGAATAGAGAGAGCGTGAGTAGAAATCTGTATTTCGCGCAGTGACATACCCAACGAAATCAATAATGAAATCAGCGAAGCTCCGAAAATATATTCAGCGATCAGCTCCTCACCAAAGAACAAAGAGAACATACAGAGTACACTAAGAAAAAGAGCAACGATGCTAAACATCTGCATGTTTGCGAATGAGTATGCCCCGTCCTTTCAAATTGCGTATCTGATCAACCAGACGTTTAACCTTCTTGTCTTGATAGTCGTTCGTCAATTTGCGAATAAGCGCAGCTACCGCCAGAAAACGATTGGCGTAAGCCAAAAAAAGCAGGGATACCGTTGGAAAAAGTAAAGCAGGCGTGGTGAGTGTGAGTTCCATTCATAGAAGTTTTGCATCACAAAAATAGCTCCTTGCCATTGATAAAAATTATTATTCCTATCCTGATGGAGTATGTATCTTCACAAAAAAGAAATGATATGAAGTCAACCTTATTGCTTGGCCTGCTCGTGATCTGTACCATCAGTTATAGCCAAAAGAAAGGAACGGCCACGACTACGCCTGTTAAAAAACCGTTCGATCATACAGTATATGACGGATGGAAAGAAATTACCTATAAAGCCCTAACTCCGGATGGAAATTTTGCGGCCTACACTGTAAATCCACAAGATGGAGATGGCAAAGTGATTTTTCATAATCTTAAAACCAATACACAGGATTCTGTAAAGCGAGCCGCTGAAATCGCACTTACGTATGACAGTCGCTATGCGATATTTAAAATCAAACCCAAGCAAAAAATGGTGAAGGATCTGCGCAGGCAGAAAAAGAAAAAAGAAGATCTGCCGAAAGATTCGCTGGGCATCTATTCTTTCGCCAATCGCAAAACAGAAAAAATTGCTGATGTAAAATCATTCAAAGTGCCTGAGAAAGTCGGTGGTGTAGTGGCGTATCAGCTGGAAGCTAAAAAAGAAGTGAAGCCTGCTGCAACAAAAGCAGATGAGAAGAAACCCACTCCTGTCAAAAAGAAAAAAACTAACTCCGATGACAACGGATATACATTAATGGTGAAAAAACTTGCCGATGGGAAAGAAACTTCCTTCGGATATGTAAAAGATTACGCCATAGCAAAATATGGTCAAGGACTTTTGTTTAGCACGACTGGCAATGACTCCACCACGAAAGCAGGCGTGTATTGGTATGATCTTCAAAAAGATGAATTAAAAAATATTCATCAGGGAAAATCAAAATACAAATACAAAGGGCTTTCCATCAGTGAAGATGGCACGCAAGCAGCATTCGTGTTAGATGCTGATACCACTAAAGCTTTGGTGCGTCATTATCAACTTCATCATTGGAAGAAAGATCATGCAGTACAGTTTATCGACATCGAAAGCTCAGGGGCAATTCCTCAAAATTGGATGGTGAGTGAATATTATACTCCGTTATTTTCAAAAGATGGAGCAAAACTATTTTTTGGTTCAGCACCTCAGCCTGTTATGCAGGATACCACGTTGCTCTCTGAAGAAATTGTAAGTGTTGAAATCTGGCGTGGTGAAGATGACTACATCTATCCGCAACAGAACAAACAGTTGGATGCAGAAAAGAAACGTTCGTATCTCGTGAGTCTTGATCTTGCCAGCAATGCGGTTACACAATTAGGTGATGCCTCAATTCCATCTATTGAGATAGGCAATGAAGGTAATGCTTCAGTATATCTTGGAGAAAGTAATGTTCCCTATCGCAAGCAAATAACCTGGGAAGGTTCTGGCACGAATGACTTTTATGTGTTCAATGCTTCAATGCGCTCCAAAAAACAAATTGCAGCCGCAGTGAAAGGGAATGCCAGTCTATCACCAAAAGCAAACTATGCATATTGGTTTAGTTTGGCTGATACAGCCTGGTTCTCGTATTCTATCGCTAATGACAAAACACAAAAACTTACTCAAGGCGCAAAAGTAAAATTTGCTGACGAAGAAGATGATCATCCGGATTATCCAAGCTCGTATGGTGCTGCCGGCTGGACGGCCGATGACCAGCTCTTTATCGCTTACGATCGCTATGATCTGTGGGCCCTTGACCCTGCCAACAACAAAGCACCGGTGAATCTCACCAAAATGGGTAGGCAAGAAAAAATTGTATTCCGCTATGTAAAGCTAGATGCAGAAGAACGTTTCATAGATCCATCGAAAGAACTATTGCTTTCTGCATTCAATGAAACTACCAGGGCTTCGGGTTATTATAAACTTTCGTTGATGGATGGCAAACTCACCAAACTTCTGATGGACAACTATCGCTTTGGCGGAACGGTGAAAGCTAAACTTGCCAATCAACTTCTCTTCACCCGTGAAAGCTTCCGCGAATTTCCTGATGTATGGATATCCGATTTGAGTCTGACTGCACCTAAAAAAATCAGTGATGCCAACCCGCAAATGAAAAATTATTTCTGGGGCACTGTGGAGTTAGTGAATTGGACATCATTGGATAATATTCCGCTCACCGGATTATTATATAAACCTGAAAACTTCGATCCAAAAAAGAAGTATCCGATGATTGTGAATTTCTATGAACGCAATAGCGAAAATCTTCATGCTCATAATGCTCCGTTTCCACATCGTTCCACCATCAATCAAACGGTTTACACCAGCGATGGATACCTGGTATTTGTTCCTGATGTGATTTATAAAATTGGTTTCCCTGGTGAGAGTGCACACAATTGTATTCTGCCTGGTGTTACATCGTTGATCGCAAAAGGTTTTGTTGATGAAAAGAATATTGGCATACAAGGACACAGTTGGGGCGGTTATCAAATTGCATACCTGGTGACACGCACCGATATGTTCAAAGCAGCTGAGGCCGGTGCCGTGGTGGCCAACATGATCAGCGCCTATGGCGGCATCCGCTGGGAAAGTGGTTTGAGCCGGATGTTTCAATATGAAAAAACACAAACACGCTTAGGCGGAAGCCTGTGGGAAAAACCTATGCTCTATATCGAGAACTCTCCCATCTTCTTTGCGGATAAAATCAAAACTCCATTGTTGCTCTTGCATAACGATGCTGATGGAGCGGTGCCCTGGTATCAAGGCATTGAAATGTATATGGCTATGCGCAGGTTAAACAAACCGGTATGGATGCTCAACTACAATGGTGAACCACATTGGCCATTGAAACGCGAGAACCGTATGGACTTTCAAATCCGAATGAAGCAATTCTTCGATTATTATTTGAAGGGGGCAACGCTTCCGCCATGGATGAAAGAAGGTGTGCCTGCGATTGAGAAGGGCATTACGAAGGGTTATTAAAATTTTAGCCACAGATTCACTGATTTCATCAGTGAATCTGTGGCTTTGTTATAGACTAACTCAACAACAATGTGCCCACTTCTCTCCATCCATTCACCCTTTTAAAATGTTCAAATTGCAAATTGTGAGGAGCTGAGAACAATAATTTTTCTCCATTGAATGTTTCCAGATTGTGTGGAAGATCATCAATCATATAGTCTCCATACACTACGGTCTTCCTGCCACAGAAAACAAATTGCTTCCAGTGCAAAAAAGAAAAATGTTCATTCAGCCACTCTAGCTTTTCGGGCAACGAGTTGGGAAACTCCATGGCTGATGACACAATGAACACTTCGTATTTCTCATTGAGTTCTTTCATCACTTCCTGGCTGTGCGGATTCACGGCCATGGTTCTGAAAAAATCTTTTCGAAAAGTAAAACTATACACGGCATCATGGTTGCCCGGAAATCGTTCCATCTCTGCCTTATGGTTCAGCGACTCACGGGGCACGCGAATGCCAAACTCTTTTTCATAAAAATTAATGAACTGACCTGTGGCATCGGCCATCACATCGTCCATGTCTACAATTAATCGCTTCATAGGAATGGCAATGATACTTAAGATTTAGGAAAAGAAAATTACAATTCAGGGAATATTCCTTTGCTCACGATTGTCTAACATAAAAAATCAATCGGATTTTGCGTGTTAATTACTGTTTTTAGTATTCACACGGAATGGCCTAAACCTGAAAGTATAATTTGATAAATTTTGTCGTGGCCATTTCATACCTTATAACCTATGGAACAACCCAGTGACGAGGTATTAATCGGGAAATCCACGGCAGGAGACATGGCCGCCTTTAAAATGCTGGTGATAAGGCATGAAGGCAAGGTAGCTGGTGTGATCCGGTCAATGCTCGGAACAACACCAGAGGCAGAAGATGTGGGACAGGAAGTATTCATCCGCTTTTATGATGCGCTCAGCAAATTCCGGGGCGACTCACAGGTGAGCACCTACCTGATCCGGATTGCGATCAACTTATCACTGAACGAACTCAAAAAGAGGAAACGAACTTCTTCGCGCTACACCTCCATGGATGCGGCTGTAGATAAAGGCACGGAAGACATGATGGATCTGAATGAACAATTGCAGTACGAATTTAAACGACTTGAACCCGAATTTCAATCGGTGGCAACGTTGCGATTGATTGAAGGATATTCCACGGAAGAAACTGCTGAGATATTGAGTATCCCCCTGGGAACAGTTTTATCTCGATTGGCAAGAGCACAACAAAAATTACGCGTGGCACTATCAAAAAAATTAAAATGATGAACGAACATTATTCTTTAAACGAAGAACTGCTTCTGAAATCGTATGACGCTCCGGTGTCGGCACACGAGCGTGAAGAACTTTCCGCACAGATGCAGAACGACCCAACCTTGCGCAGGCAGAGTGATCAGTACATAATAATACGCGAGCTGATGTTACGTGTCGAACCCGATTCATTCGGCCCATTCTTTGCAGAGCGGATTGTGAACCAACTCAAGCAACGTGTAAACGAAATTGATTACCTGATCTTTTTCTTTTTCAAAAAATATCAGGTGCTGGCGCTGGGTGTGTTGGTTGCCTTACTCGTAACTAATCTGCTGCTCACCGATCAGCTTTCATTAAAAGCACTCTTTGGTGTGGACCAGGATGCCACGGAAGAAGTATTATCTATCGATTTGTATAAAAACTTAACACAATAGCCATGACCCCCGAACGAAAAAGAGCTTTGATCACGATCATGACAACACTCGTCATCGGCATTTTAATAGGCGCACTAGCAGTAGGTCTTTGGAGTAAACAAAGCCGTGGCGGCAGCCCGGGTGGGCGCATGAATAAAAAAGAAGCATTTGTCAAAAAGATATTTGATATTATTGATGCCGACTCAGCACAAGCAAAGCAGCTCAGGCCATTTATAAATGAAACGATCACACAGATCGATTCACTTCAAAAGCACACCGATAAGGAAGTGACTAGAGTAATCGATTCCTTGGAAGTAAAACTTCGCCCAATCTTGTCTGAAAAACAGATGCAGCAATTAAAGGAATTTCATCGCAAAGGAAGAGAACGGAAATGAATGATTCTGTTAAAAAAGACAAAGAACGATCTTAGCCTCTCTAACTAACATAGTTTTTGTTGCAAGAGATTTACCGATAGTGGATATTGGAAGGAATTAACTAACCCCGAGTTCAGTGCGCCTTCTGATATTCACTTCTTTATTCCTGTTTGTTGTTCTTTTTGACTCCTGTAGTTCGCGAGGCAAAATCAAAAGTCATCACATTCGTGCAGCCCAGAAAATCAATGGGCTTACTTTTTCCCGTGAGGAAATAAAGACCATGAAGGCCTACCTCAATGAAAACAGAAAAGGCTTTGATTCCATGCGCGCACTTCCAATGGATTACGAGGTTACTCCAGCTATTTATTTTGATCCCCGACCCGACAACTTTCAATTCAAGAAAAGAGGTCAGGTTTCTGACTGGAACTTTCAAGACACCGTATTGTTGCCGGCTACTGATGAAGAAATTGCTTTCATGACGGTTGCGCAACTCAGCATGTTGATTCAACAAAAGAAATTAACCTCCACACGACTCACGAACATTTATCTCACACGGATTAAAAAATTCAAAGACACATTATCATCTGTCGTTACCATTACCGAAGAACTTGCCTTGAAACAAGCAAAGCAAGCGGATGAAGAAATTGCACAAGGAAAATACCGCGGTCCGTTGCACGGCATCCCGTATGGTATAAAAGATCTTTTTGCGGTGCCCGGATATAAAACCACTTGGGGTGCAGAGCCTTATCAAAATCAAGTCATCGATGAAAAAGCAGAAGTAGTAAGAAAGCTGGAAGAGGCTGGTGCTGTTTTAATTGCCAAGCTAACATCCGGAGCATTGGCGCGTGGTGACGTTTGGTTTGGAGGCAAAACAAAAAATCCCTGGGATCTTAAACAAGGGGCCAGTGGGTCATCGGCAGGTTCTGCATCTTCAACCTCTGCGGCATTAGTAGCTTTTTCAATTGGCACCGAAACATTAGGATCTATTCTCGCTCCTTCGACACGTTGTGGCGCCACTGGATTTCGTCCTTCGTTTGGTGGTGTGAGTCGTGCAGGTGCGATGACATTGTCCTGGTCAATGGATAAGGCTGGACCAATTTGTCGTTCAGCACAAGATTGTGCAATCGTATTTGACATCATTCGTGGTAAGAATCCCGAAGAGAAAAAAGATCGAGCTGTAGTGGATTACTCTTTCGCTTTTAATCCCCCCGTAAATCTTAAAGAATATAAAATTGGCTATGCCAAAGAGTTATTTGATGCGGACACTACGAAGTCAGGCACAAATAATTCAGAGACGATTAAATTACTTATTCAATTAGGCGCTGAGTTGACGTCTATGAAACTTCCTGATCAGGTTCCTTACGAGGTTTTTGATATTATTCTCCGCGCAGAGGCAGGAGCCTATTTTGATGAACTGGTTCGCAGTCATCGAGAACGAGAACTATCGGAACAGAATCCAGAATCAAGAGCCAACTCATTGAGACAATCACGATTCATTCCCGCTGCAGAATATTTACAAGCCAATCGTCATCGAAAAATATTGATTGAAAAATTTAACTCCCTAATGAAGGATTTTGATTTCATTGTGGTGCCATCGGATGGAAGGAATCAATCGTTGTTAACAAACTTAACAGGACATCCTGCCATCTCTATTCCAACAGGATTCGATAAAGAAGGACATCCTACCTCGGTTATTCTGATTGGCAATCTTTATGATGATGCTCCGATTTTAGAAGCCGCCTATATCATTCAGCAAGCCACTGATTTTGAAGATACGCGTCCGCCTTATTTTTTCAAGTGACGGACGCCATATTATTTAATTCAGATTATCAATCACCCTGAGAAGTTTTTGCTGAATCTCCGTGGCGATACTTCCCAGTGATTCATTTTTAACAGATATCATGGAGGCGATGGGATCTACGGCTGATACTTCAATATCTCCATTTTCGTTCTCCTCCACCACTACATTGCAAGGAAGAAAAACTCCGATCTTATCTTCGCTCTGCAAAGCCTTATGTGCAAAGTGAGGATTGCATGCGCCCAGAATTTTGTATTTCTTAAAATCAACATCAATTTTCTTTTTCAATGTCTCTTTCACATCAATTTCGGTGAGTACACCAAACCCTTCTTTCTTGAGTTCAGCAGTAACCTGATCAATCGCTTCGTTGAAGTCTTTGCCTTTTAATACTTTGTTGTAATAGTAACTCATAAAACATCATCTTTAGGTTAAGAAATAATCTATCAAATTCTATTATTGATTACATCTGATTACTCCGTAAAGTTCCACGGAGATGGAATAAGATGATGTCGTTGAAATAGTCGCTATTTTTCGGAATGTTTATGCCGGAGTATAGATAATGCGCATCTTAAAAGAATCCAGCGATGAAAATTTTTAACAACGACTTCCGTCAATTATCATTCTTCTTCTTAGATAAATTCTCCTTTCTGAAATACTTATCCTCTTCATCTTCATCTTCTTTTTTGATGAGCTGACCGATCTCAAGAATCTTAAACTCCGTTCTGCGGTTGCGCTGGCGGCCTTCGGGATTATCGCTGCCATCAGAATTGGTGTTACGCGCAATTGGCTTGGATTCGCCATAACCTTTCGCGACTAACCGACTTGGATCAATTCCTTTTTGAATCAGATAATTTACAGTAGACTCTGCTCTGCGCTGTGAAAGCTGAATGTTATATGCATCGGAAGCAACACTATCGGTGTGCGAACCCATTTCTATTTTCAAGTCAGTGTTGTCGTTTAAAAGTGTCACCAACTTATTAAGTTCAATAGCTGCATCTCGCCTGATGTCGGCAGAATCATATCCAAAGTAAATATTCTCAAGCACAAAAATTTTGTTACGTTCTTTTCTATCCAGCACCAATATGGTATCGAGTGTGATTGTTGTAACCAATTCTTTCAATGACTCCAGTGGCACTGATTTTCCAACGGTCGTGTAGGTTTGTCTCTTCGTAATAAATCCATCCGTTTCGCCCAGCAAGGTGTAGTTCTCATTTTCATAGACACGGAAAAGAAACTTGCCATCATCTCCCGTTACAAAATCCTGCATCACATCACCATCCGGATCCATCAAAGAAACTTTGGTGTTGGGTAAAATTTCGCGCGTGCTGTCTTTACGAATCATGTACGTAATGCCTTGTAGAAAATAGTTCACTACTTTTAAATTTGGATCCTCATTGATGAAGGTGTAGATATCATCATCACCTTTGCCCCCTTCACGGTTGGAGGTGAAAAACCCACGGTCAGCTTTAAATAAAAACAATCCAAAATCATCAGCAGTTGAATTAACGGGTTGCCCCAGGTTCTCCACTACTGTTTTTCCATTCGCTCGGTTCACCACAAAAATATCAAGCATACCATAGCCAGGATGACCATCGGATGAAAAATACATTTTACCGTTATCGGAGACATAAGGAAATGTTTCAGCGCCAGCTGTGTTAAACTCCGCTCCCAGATTTTTTACTTTTCCAAATCGACCACGGGAGTCCATTTGTGCTGAATACAAATCCAAATCACCATAACCTCCTTTGCGATTAGACGAAAAATAAAGTGTGCGTCCATCTGCACTGAGTGCCGGTGTTGATTCCCATGCATCAGGTAGGTTAATGTTGATAGGCAGCGCTTCTGACCACTGTCCATTCCGGTAACGGGAGATGTATAAATCTACATCGTTGGTGCCCTTGCGCTTTCCGGTGTTGCCCTTGGCAAAAATCATGGTCTTGCCATCCGGAGTGAAGGTGATGCAACCCTCATTAATATTGGATTCGTTGATCAGTTCTGGCAAAGGAGTAATGGTGCTTGCATTTACGTTGGCTCCATTGGTTTCTGCTTTATAGATATCGGTAAACGGTGTGCCAGTAGCTTCATAAATTTTAGCATTGGCGCGAGACGATGTGAAATACAATTCGTTATTGGAATACACCGGATTGTATTCGGTAAACGGTGTATTGATCGCTTCCAGGTTCTTTATCTTATAATAGCTCTTCTTATCCGCAAGTTTTTCGAGATAGTTGAGACCATCTATTTCTTTTTGGGCACGGTCTTTTAATTTCTCATCCCTGGCATCTGACTCTAATGACTCCAACACCGTGCGGGCTTCATCATATTTAGAATTTGCCTGAAGAGATTTGGCATAAAATAATTTCACTGAATCGGCATTGATGCCGCGGCCTCCTGCCTTCGCATAAAAAGGTTCGGCTTCTTTAATGCGATTGGATAAACGATAAGATTCTGCGATGTAATAGTTTGCACTCCCATTACCCGGTTGCTTGCGAAGCACCCCTTTATAATAACTGATTACGCTTTCGTATTTGCCATAGCGAAAAGACTTCATCGCCTTTTTTTCAGGACTGCATGCGGCCAAAACGATCAGGATACCTAAAACTATAACACCTCTTACTTTCATGCTGCTTACTTATCCTTTAAAAATACAAAAAAATAAATCCTAAGAAGGTAACGCTGTTTTAGATAAATATTTTGTCATCCACGATTTTTCCACCGGTATATGCCATTTTATTTCCCATTCTGCCTTGGTGGAAGCAAGCGTGTTGAACGTAAGCGTTGAAGCCTGCAAGCGACCGGAAGTAAAGTTGGCCTTCACTTCGCTCAACGGAATAAGCGTAACCTTGCCATCCAGATAGAACGCCACCTTAGAACGATCCAACAGATCGACTCCTGTGGCTGCTTGAATTTGTCTTAAAACACCCACCGAACTATCAATTGAACAGCCGCTGGGGTTATGGAAATCTTCATCTACCGACATGATCACAAACTGATTTTTTTCAATTCGGAATGATGACCTCAAAGCCTGTCCGTGGGCGTTCCATTGTTCACAAAAAACGTTTAGTGCTTTGCTCACTAATTCCTCCTCATGGGAAGTAAAGGGGCGGCTTCCCTGATAGATCCACACCCTGCTTTCGGCACTTAACTCTTCAAAAGGAACATACATATATCAACTCATTAAATCTTAACACCCACGACTTCTATAAACCTTGCGCTTCGGCAATAAGTTCTGCCAGGTCCTTCACCTTTACTTCCGCTTCTTTCTCTTTGTTTTTCATACCGTCTGTGATCATGGTCATGCAGAATGGGCAAGCCACTGCTACTGTTGTGGAACCTGTTGCAAGTGCTTCTTCTGTGCGCGCAACGTTAATGTCCTTGTTGCCTTTCTCAGGTTCTTTGAACATCTGTGCGCCACCGGCACCACAGCATAAACCGGTGGTGCGTGAACGCTTCATTTCTACCAGATCAGCATCGAGCGCTTTTAACACTTCGCGTGGTGCTTCATAAATACTATTGGCGCGACCGAGATAACATGAATCGTGATAGGTAATCTTCTTTCCTTTGAATGAACCTCCTTCAGTCATTTTGATTTTGCCTTCGTTGATCAGTTGCTGAAGTAATGTGGTGTGGTGAATTACTTCATAGTTGCCGCCCAATTCAGGATATTCATTTTTCAAGGTGTTGAAACAATGCGGGCAGGCTGTCACGATTTTCTTAATGCCATAGCCATTCAACACCTGAATGTTGCTCATCGCCTGCATCTGAAAAAGAAATTCATTGCCTGCTCTACGGGCAGGGTCTCCGGTGCAGGTTTCTTCGGTGCCCAATACAGCAAACTTGATATTCACCGCATTCAGAATTTTCACAAAAGCTTGTGTCACACGCTTGGCGCGATCGTCAAACGAGCCGGCACAGCCAACCCAAAAAAGGATTTCGGGTGTTTCGCCTTTGGCTACTAATTCGGCAACGGTGGGTGCGGTCATGGTTCGTTGTTAGTTGATGTTTGTTCGTATCTTCTTCTGCTGCTTACTTCTGAATCCAATTAGCCCGATCGGATGGCGAGAATTTCCAGGGAGCAAAACTTGTTTCGATATTCTGAAACATGGAGTTCCATTGGGCTGGCGAACCGGATTCTTCCATCGCTACATAGCGCCTTAATTCTAAAATGATTTCGAGCGGATTGATCAACACCGGGCAAGCCTCCACACACGCGTTGCAACTTGTACAGGCATTGATTTCTTCTTTGGTGATGTAATCGTTTAATAATGTTTTGCCATCGTTCAATCCCGAGCCACCCGTTTCTATACTCTTGCCAACTTCTTCCATGCGATCACGTGTGTCCATCATAATCTTGCGAGGAGAAAGTTTCTTTCCCGTAAGGTTGGCAGGGCACTCAGCGGTACAACGACCGCACTCGGTGCAGGAATAGGCGGCCATTAAATTATTCCATGAGAGATCGTTGATGTCTTTGGCTCCAAATCTTCCCGGTTCACCCGCTGGTGCTGTCACCGTTTCCAAACCTAACATGGATTTCACTTCGCGTGTAACTACGGGCATATTATTTATGTGGCCTTTCGCTTCAAGCTTAGCAAAGTAGGTGTTAGGAAATGCCAGGAAGATATGAAGGTGCTTTGAATACGTTACGTAAATAGCAAAGCCCAAAATGCCTATGATGTGAAACCACCAGGCGGCCCGCTCGGTGAATATCAAAAAAGGAGTGTTGAAATTTTCATAGATCGGAATAAGCCATGAGCTGAAAAACAATGTTCCAGTAGAGGAATAGTGCTCCACTCCGCGCATTTGTAATACCTGATCGGCCGCATTCATTTTTAAAATGGCCGACATTAAAATAATCTCTATAACGAGAATCAAGTTCGCATCCAATCTTGGCCATTTCGTCATTTCAGAAGACCAAAAGCGAGGAATCTTCAATACATTTCTTCTTGTCAGAAAAAAGACACAAGCCAGCAAGACAGCAACGGCCAGAAATTCGAAGACATTCATCAATACATTGTAAATGCCGCCCAGATATGGAGCGAAAATGCGATGCGTACCCAGCAAGCCATCAATGACAAACTCCAGCACTTCCAGGTTGATCACCAAAAAGCCAACATAAATAAAGAAGTGAAGGAAAGCAGGAATAAAGCGCTTAAACATCTTCTTTTGACCGAAAGCCACCAAAAGCATGTTGCTCAACCGCCCGGAAGGGTGGTCTTTTATTTCGTTGGGCTTGCCCAGGTTTATGTTGGCCCGGATGCGCAACACCCGCTTTCGGATAAAGTAGCTTGCCACACCGAGCGTAATGACGAATAGAATTTGTTGCAGATAATGCATGCCAGAGAAAGAATTTGACGGGAATTTAGTTTACGCCACCTTTTGAACCTATAATTTACATTCAAAACCTTAAAATTTCGAACTGAGTTTGCAGCAAAACTAAATTTCCATAGTTTTGTGGCCCTGTTAGAAAGTGACAGGATCAAAGTGTCGGTGACGTAGCTCAGTTGGTAGAGCAAAGGACTGAAAATCCTTGTGTCGGGGGTTCAATTCCCTCCGTCACCACAAAAAGTAAAAGCCCTGATGTTGCTCCAAAGCAAGTCAGGGCTTTTTTAGTTATGGTTTTTGGCTAGCTATTCATTGGAAATTCAAATCCAACTATTTTGAGATATCAAGTGTCAAATGGATAAATACTCATCATGCAAAAATTGTTTCTCTCAATACTGATTGCTTCAATCATCATTTCTTGTTCATCCGAGTCAGAACCAGAATCAAATGAATTTTGCTTCGGTGAAATTGATCTGAAATCGCAACAATTTCCTCAACGATGGATGCTAACAAAGATGACCGGGAATATACCCAATTCGGAAATGACTGGGGCAAATATGAACTGGCAAGAAACTATCTTATTGAATTCGGATAGTACTTTTTTGAAAACACGTGAACAAAATAATGCGACCACACAAGCTTTCGGTACCTATTCGTTTTCTGCAATTGATAATGAAGCCTACTCCATCCAGCTCAATTTGTATTATGATGCGGCCAACGGTCTGGTTGGAAATTGTTTCGGTGAACCTTTGCGGGAGACCTATCTTTTAGCCGCAAAATGTAAATTAATTGGGACGTGGTCGTGGTGCGATGGTCCTGGTCTTGAATATGAAAAACAAATGGTAGTCTATGGATGCGGTTAGGAATGAGAGTAAACTGATTCATAGATTAGTCTACTGTGAAATTGCCTGAGCTGCCACCCAAGCCATAGTCCACGCAGCCTGAAAATTAAATCCTCCGGTTTCGCCATCCATATCGAGTATCTCACCGGCAAAGTATAAGCCCGTTATTTTTTTGCTTTCCATAGTATTCAGATCGATGTCGTTAAGTGAAACGCCTCCACAGGTAACAAACTCTTCTTTAAAAGTGGTTTTGCCTTTTATGTGAAACGGACACGCAAACAACAACTCAATTAACCGGTTGATCACTTTGTTGGATTGATCACTCCAGGTTCTTCCTTCTTCTGCTCCGGCTTTCAAACAAAGAAACTCCCACAATCTCTTTGGAAGGTTGAAAAGTGGATTGCTGAGTACCTGCTTTTTACTATTTTCATTTTTCAACTTCATCAGTGTATTGCGCACTTCCGTTTCCGGTTTGCCTGTCCAGTTTACCAATGCGGTGAATGTATAATGCACTTTGTGAAGATCTAATGCGGCCCATGCTGAAAGCTTTATGACTCCAGGACCACTGAGTCCCCAATGCGTGATGAGCACCGGCCCTCGTTGCGAAAGTTTTGATCCGGCTATTTTTACCTCGGCTTCAGGAACGGCCACGCCCATCAAGTCAGCAAACTCTTTCGAAGAATCATTGAAGGTAAACAAGGAAGGAATTGGCTGAACGATCTCATGACCCAGATCGGTAAGCCATTGATAATTCTCAGGTTTGTTATAGCCACCGGCCGCAACAAGAATATGAGTTGCCGTGTATTGCTGTTCGTGACAATGCACATGAAAGACTTTTTCGGTCTTTTCGATGCGCGTTACTTCCTGACTGAGTTTGATTTCAATCTTTAATCGTTCTGCTTCACGCAGAAAGCAATCAATGATGGTTTGTGAATTGTCGGTGACCGGAAACATGCGGCCATCTTCTTCGGCTTTGAGTTGCACACCATGATTCTCAAACCATGCTACTGTGTCTTTTGCCTGAAACTTTTGGAACAAACTTTTTAGTGCTCGCTGTCCGCGTGGATAATGCTTCGATAAAGGAGTCGCTTCAAAACAATGATGCGTTACGTTGCATCTTCCTCCACCTGATACTTTTACTTTCGATAAAAGTTTAGAAGTCTTCTCCAGAATTAATACACGAAAGCCTTTCGTATTATTAGCCGCTTCAATTGCTCCGAAGAAACCTGCCGCGCCACCTCCGATTACAATTAAATCAAACCGTGAAGGCATCGTCATCCTGCTGAAATTTTATTAATGTAAAGGAACCGGAACAACGGCTAATTTTTTCATCACCCGCTCATTCACAAACCAGATAAGCCCGATGGTTATAAAAGTAGTGAACGCTACTACGTATCCAAGAATATCATAATGCAATAATTCCCCGGAAGGAGATTGCACCACAATTAATCCTGCCACATAGGCGGCAACACCTCCGGAGATTTGCTGAACAGAAGAATTGATACTCATGAATGCCCCGCGATCGGTTTGCTCAGGCACCGCAGATAAAAGTGCCTGCGATGAAATCATGCGCGCGGTAATTCCGGCAAACATAATCACGTTTAAAACCATGACTAACCATAAAGGTGTGATCCCAAGATTGCAGTAAATCACAACAATAATTATCGTCACAATAGAGCCCACAAAAAAAGTACGATACTTTCCCCGGCTATCGCTAAACTTTCCAATGAGCGGACCGATAACCATCGAGCACATCCCTGTAACGGTATAAAGTAAAGGCAAACTTTCGGGCGATATTTTCAAGTTGTTGACGCCAAACACAGTGCCGAAGGGCATCATCATAAAACCACCCGTAGCGAGTAACGCTGTGGCCGCAAAAGTTTTAAGATAAACAGAATCAGAAGCAGTCTTCCCCAGATGCACAAAGGCATTCCTGTCGGATTTGATTTTCAAATGAGCATCAATGGGTTTTAAGTACAAGATGATGGCGGCCATCACCACCAAACTCACAATGACAATCATGATAAAAGGAGAATGCCAATCCCACAGGTTAGCAAAATATAAACCTATGGGCAGCCCTAATACCTGGCTGGAAGCAAATGCCATTTGCACAAAACCCATCACACGACCGCGCACTTCTATGCGAAACAAATCCGTGATGATGGCTAAGGTGATTGAGCCGATGACACCTCCAAAAATTCCAGTAACGATGCGGGCCATCAGCAATAACGGATACGTGTTTGCTAATCCACAAAACAGCGTACCCACTATGAAGCCAGTATAAAAAAAGAGCAGCAATTTTTTTCTGTCGTATCTGTCGGCAAACCCTGCTGCTAAAATTCCCGAGAGGCCCGCACTGAATGCGTAAGCCGAAACCACCATACCAAATTGCTGTGGTGTGATGTGGAGATCGGGCATGAGAAAAGGGCCAAGTGGAGAAAGTACCATAAAATCCAGAATGAGTGTAAACTGGAGAATGGTGAGAATCGCCATTACAAATATTTCGTATCCAGAGAAGGTCTTTTTTTTCATGAATATGATTTAGTTCAGGGTTGCAAAACAATCCTGAGTGATGCCAACAGTATGTCAGAAGACTAAAAAACAGAATTTTTATTTCGCTGATCAGATCACATCAATCTGTCCGCGCAACAGATCTTCAAACGTATCGCGTCTACGGATCATCTTAGCTTCTCCATTGATGATCAACACTTCAGCAGGCCTGAGTCGTGAGTTATAGTTAGATGACATGGAGTAGCCATACGCGCCAGCATTTTTTATGGCCAGCAAATCCCCTTCTCTTACTTCATTCAACCTGCGATCAGAACCAAGCGTGTCGGTTTCACAAATATTACCCACCACTGTATACATTTTAGGTGAGCCGGTTGGATTGGTTACGTTTACAATTTCGTGATACGCATCGTACATCATCGGGCGGATCAGGTGATTCAATCCCGAGTTAACCCCTACAAATGTTAATGATGGTGTAGGTTTCACCACATTCGTTTTGACAAAAAGATAACCCGCTTCGCTTACGATATATTTTCCGGGCTCTACCCACAGCTCCAGCTTGCGACCGTAGCTCTGATAAAAATCTGTGAATGCTTTGCTTAACTTCAAACCGAGGTCATACACATTCGTAACCGTATCGCCTTCTTTGTAGGCTACTTTGAAGCCTCCACCAAAATCTATAAATCTTAATGAAGGAAAATCGCGGGCTATACCGAAAAGGATTTCTGCCATCTTGAGAAACACATCCGTCTCTGTAATTTCTGAGCCGGTATGAATGTGCAATCCGTTGATTACAATTTTGTATTGATCCGACAACTGCATGATCTGGGGAAGCTGATACACCGAAATACCAAACTTTGAATTGCTATGACCGGTCGAGATTTTATAATTACCACCCGCCATGATATGTGGATTCAATCGCACGCAGCAAGGATACGTGTTGCCATATTTCTGACCGAATTTCTCCAGCACAGAAAGGTTATCGAGGTTGATGTTCAATCCCAATTCAACGCCATCCACGATTTCTTCAAAGTCAACGCAATTGGGTGTGAACATAATTTCTTCAGGCACAAATCCGGAGCCTAATGCGAGGTGTGCTTCCTGGATGGAGACCACATCAACACCAGAACCATACTTCTTGAGTAGCTTTAAAATAGAAATATTGGTAAGCGCCTTGGCAGCATATTTCACTTTCACATCGGTATCCCTAAAAGCACTCTTAATGCTTCTGAGCTGATGAATAATTTTTTCAGCATCATACACATAAAGCGGTGTACCAAACTGTGCACAAATTTCTGATACGTCAAGGTCCTGTATCCGGTAGGTGTTGTTTACTAATTCCATAAAAATTGAAACCGCAAATATAGCGGTACATCCATAGTCATTAAGCAGGATGTGCTGTTTTTCTTTGTTATCTTCGCGTCCATGTAATCTTAAGTCCATCCATTAAGTCAAAAACTGACCAGTGACAGGAGATTCCATTTGACCTTAGATAAGTAATAACTCCATGAAATTGTTTTTTACAAAATCGGGCCAGGGCAACCCGCTTATTATTTTACACGGGCTCTTCGGTTCATCCGATAATTGGTTCTCATTGGCAAAAGTATTTGCTGAACACTTTACCGTGTACCTGGTGGATCAGCGCAATCATGGGCAATCGACACACACTGACGATTTCAATTATAAATTACTCACGGAAGATTTAGCGACCTTTATTCAGGAGCACAACATTGACAGGCCACATATCATCGGCCACTCCATGGGAGGAAAAACAGCGATGAACTTTGCAGTGCAGTATCCGGAAAAGTTAGATAAGCTGATTATTGTAGATATCGCACCAAAGCAATATCCTGTTCATCATGATCATATTTTAGAGGGCTTGCACGACATAAATCTGGAGACGCTTACATCGCGAACAGAAGCCGACCAATTGCTAAGCCGTCAGGTGCCAGAACCAGATGTGCGTCAATTCCTGTTAAAGAATCTTGCCCGCAACAGCGAAAGCAAATTTGAATGGCGCGTTAACATTCATGCCATTGATGAGCATATCGAAGAGATTGGTGCCGGCATGCAATATGAAGGTCAGTTTACCGGCCCAACACTTTTTATCAAAGGTGTGCGCTCCAATTACTACGCTCCGGGCGATGAAGAAAGTATTCTAAAGATATTTCCTTCAGCACAATTTGTAACGCTTAACACAGGGCATTGGGTGCAGGCAGAAGATCCAAAGGCCTTTGCGGAAACGGTTTTTGATTTTTTGAATGGGCATGAATAAGGGTAAACTTTATCTAATCCCCAATGTAATTGCTGATGAGACGCAATCATTTGTGATTCCTGCTCATGTTAGAGAGGTGTTGCCCTCCATTCAATACTTTCTTGCTGAGGACATTCGCACAGCAAGAAGGTATCTAAGCAGTTTAAAGATCTACGCTTCCATTGAAGGATTACATTTTGAAGTTTTAAACAAAGAAACACCGGAATCAAAATTATCAGATCTGATGAAGCCAATCTTGGAAGGTCATCATGTGGGTGTGATTTCAGAATCTGGGTGCCCTGGTGTAGCCGATCCTGGCGCATTGGCGGTTAAGTATGCGCATGAAAATAATATTCTGGTGGTGCCTTTGGTTGGGCCCTCCTCATTACTGCTTGCCTTAATGGCTTCAGGTCTAAATGGACAACAATTTGCATTTCAGGGTTATCTTCCAATCGATGCCAAAGAGGCTATGCAGAGAATTAAAGACCTTGAGCGCGAATCAAAAATAAAAAATCAAACACAGATTTTTATCGAAACACCTTATCGTAATAATTCAGTATTTGATCATCTCTTAAAAAACCTTCAATCTGAGACAAGACTAACGGTTGCGCTTGATGTAACTGGCAAACATGAACTCATTTGCACATTAAAAGTGGAGCAATGGAAAAAACAAAAAGAAAACTGGCCTAAAACACCGGCTGTTTTTCTATTCCTTGCCTGAACCTGTTAATTCAATAGGCTAACCTCTTGTCATTTAATCTTAGTTATTATCTTTGCCCCCTTAATTGAAAAACATAATCTAACTATGCCATACTTATTCACTTCCGAGTCGGTTTCTGAAGGTCACCCTGATAAAGTAGCCGATCAAATTTCTGATGCCCTCATCGATTATTTCTTAGCCTATGATGCCAACTCCAAAGTAGCCTGCGAAACCCTGGTAACTACAGGTCAGGTGGTCCTTGCCGGTGAAGTGAAATCAGAGGCTTATCTGGATGTACAAGACATCACCCGCGAAGTGATCAGGAAGATTGGATACACCAAAAGCGAATACATGTTCGAAGCTAATAGCTGTGGTATCTTCTCTGCTATTCACGAACAATCATCTGACATCAATCAGGGTGTTGAGCGCAAGAAGAAGGAAGATCAGGGCGCTGGCGATCAGGGTATGATGTTTGGCTATGCGACTAACGAAACGGATAACTATATGCCGTTACCGTTAGAGCTTGCTCATCTTTTGCTGAGAGAACTCGCTGTTATCCGTAGAGAAGGAAAAGTAATGACGTACCTCCGTCCTGATGCAAAATCTCAGGTAACGATTGAATATAGTGATGACAATAAGCCTCAGCGCATTGATGCCATTGTAATTTCAACGCAGCATGATGACTTCGCAAAAGACGCTATCATGTTGAAGAAGATTAAGGATGACGTCATAAATATCCTTGTTCCACGCATCATGAAGAAACTGCCTAAGCGTGTGCAGAAGCTTTTCAATAGTGAAATAAAATATTTTGTTAACCCAACGGGCAAGTTTGTAATCGGTGGCCCTCATGGAGATACTGGTTTAACCGGCAGAAAAATCATCGTTGATACATACGGTGGAAAGGGTGCACACGGTGGTGGTGCATTCTCAGGCAAAGATCCTTCTAAAGTAGATCGTTCTGCTGCTTATGCAACACGTCACATTGCTAAGAATATGGTAGCAGCCGGATTATGCGATGAAGTATTGGTGCAAGTAGCGTATGCGATCGGTGTGGCAAGACCCGTTGGATTGTATGTGAACACCTACAGTACTTCTAATGTGAACATGACGGATGGTGAGTTGGCCAAGAAGATTGAAAAGATCTTTGACATGCGCCCTTACTTTATTGAAGAGCGCTTCAAACTTCGCACTCCTATCTATTCCGAGACTGCTGCATACGGACACATGGGCCGTGAGTCAAAAGTAGTCGAGAAAGTTTTCAACAAAGGAAAAAAGAATGAATTGAAAGTGAAGGTAGAATTATTTCCTTGGGAGAAGCTGGATCACCTGGACGCGATCAAGAAAGCTTTTAAGCTTAGCTAAAACAAAAAGGGCTCCAAATCGGAGCCCTTTTTGTTTCTATACTCTTCCGTCCATTTGTTTTGTTTTAAACTTTTGTAGTTGTGCTTTCAACGCTTCAGTAGCTAAATCCGCAGCCGCTTCAAATGATTTTGCTTGTTCTTTGGCAAAGAAATTTTGGCCAGGGGCATTCAATTTAATTTCTACCGTTTTATTCTCTATTCCTTCATTATTGAGGCGAAGAAAAACTTCTCCATCCACCATGCGGTCATAAAATGTTTCCAGTTTATCAACTTTTTTCTGAATGAAGTCGATGAGTTTTTGATCTGCATCAAAATGAATAGAGTGAACTTGCAGTTTCATAAAAAATAATTTAAAAGTTTAACATAGAATTTAATTCCGGCTATTCCAGACCAGCCGGCTAAGTCTGTGGGTAAAATTATTTCATTGAGAGATTTTATCGCGCTGATTTCTTTCATGCTTTGGGGTGTGCCTGATCAAACACTTTTTTAAGTTTCTCCATTGAGTTGTGCGTGTACACCTGAGTAGCCGCTAAACTGCTGTGACCCAGCAAATCTTTTACGGCATTGATCTCTGCTCCTTTGTTTAGTAAGTGTGTCGCATATGTGTGTCTTAACACGTGTGGGCTCTTTTTTTCAACAGAAGTGAACAACTTCATGTACTTCTTTACAGCGCGGTTCACCATAACGGGATACAATTGATCACCCGAATCAGTTACTAATAAATAAGGATGACCTTTTCGCTCCACTTCTTTATTCCGCTGCCGGATATAGTTCTTGATTAGAATAACGAGGCTGGAAGAAAATGGTATTACACGTTCTTTATTTCTTTTACCCAATACGCGAACCGTGCGAGCTCCAAGATTAATATCACTGTCCTTTAATCCTATAAGTTCGGATAAACGCATGCCGGTTCCATAAAAAAGTTCTAGAATTAGTTTATCACGCTGGCCCTTATGTCCTTCCGGAAAATCCACATTATCCAACAGCTTTATGGAGTCTGTTTCATTGACGAAGTGCGGAAGCTTCTTTTTTGTCTTCAGGATTTTGATTTTCATCATCGGATCTTTGGTGATGATTTCCTGTCGCATTAAAAACTTATAATATGACCGCAGGCAAGCAATTTTTCGATTGATGGATATAGCATCCCATTTAGCCTCCACGAGACTTACAATCCACGAACGTACTAAGCCATAGTTAGCGTCTTGCGCAAGAGTTCCGTCAAACTCTTTCATTAAATAAGCTTCAAATTGACTAAGATCGGTCTGGTAGGAGATAACCGTTTTGGGGCTGTACCTTTTTTCGAACTGTATATATTTTAAGAATGACTCAACCATTAACCGTCTCAAGCCCTGTTGTGTCGTCCTAATGTAAAAAAAAATCCTCCCTGGAAAAAGTCCTGGGAGGATTGAATATATTTTAGATCGCTAAAAAATCAATAATTCTCAGAAGCGTACATCTTCTGGCGATACGCGGCTCTGATCACCTGGCCTCTTCTTCTTACTGAAGGCTTGGTAAATGAGGTTCTATCTCGCAATTGTTTCAATACACCAGTCTTCTCAAACTTCTTTTTAAAGCGTTTCAAGGCCTTATCGATCGATTCGTTCTCTTTAATGTTAATAATCAGCATGTTTTTAACTATTAGGGCTGCAAATATAGCAGTCTTGTATTCAAATTCGCAAGGGCTACTTTAAAATTGAGCGCGAAATTACCAACTTTTGGATCTCCGAGGTGCCTTCCCCAATCGTACACAGCTTGGCATCGCGGTAATATTTTTCTGCGGGGAAGTCCTTTGTATAACCATAGCCGCCAAATATTTGCACCCCTTCAGTGGCAATTTCTACGGCAATTTCAGAAGCATAGAGCTTGGCCATGGCCGACTCCTTATTCACACTTTTGCCCTTGTTCTTCAAGTCTGCAGCCCTGTATGTAAGTAGAGAGGCAGCCTCAATTTTTGTAGCCATATCGGCCAATTTGAAGGAAATACCCTGAAATGCAGAGATCGGTTGGTTGAACTGATGACGCTCCTTAGAATATTTAAGTGCAGCCTCGAAAGCTCCCATAGCAATACCTAAACTCAAGGCGGCAATAGAAATTCGACCGCCATCAAGGACTTTTAGAGATTGAACAAAGCCATCGCCTTGCTTGCCAATCATTTGGCTTTTATGGATGCGGCAATCGGTAAAAATCAGCTCAGCGGTTTCTGAGGCGCGCATACCTAATTTATTTTCTTTCTTACCCGCTCCAAAGCCCGGTGTTCCTTTTTCAATAATAAATGAGGTCATACCATGTGAATCCCCCACTTCACCCGTTCTCACAATGACCACAGCAACATCACCAGATTTTCCATGAGTTATAAAGTTCTTGGCTCCATTAATCACATAATAGTCTCCGTCCTTTACGGCTACTGTGCGCATGTTTCCGGCATCAGATCCTGTATTGGGTTCTGTCAAGCCCCATGCTCCAATCCATTCTGCCGTGGCAAGTTTTGGCAAGTACTTTTGCTTTTGTTCTTCGTTGGCAAATTGCAGAATGTGCCCAGTGCATAATGAATTATGAGCCGCCATCGACAAACCGATTGATCCATCTATTTTCGCCAATTCTGAAATGGCAGTCACATATTCTGAATAACCAAAACCAGAACCACCATATTCATGCGGGACCAATACACCCATTAGCCCAAGTTCACCCAGTTTTTTAAATAGAGAGATTGGAAATTCCTGGCTTTCATCCCACTCCATCATGAATGGTTTTATCTCTTTCGCTCCAAAATCCTGCACCATTTGGGCAATCATCTTTTGATTTTCAGTCACGTCAAAATCAATCACATATTCTGTCATCATCTCAAATAATGGTTATAAAATTCAAAGTTATAGAAATAACCCGAACGATTGTTAGGATGAGCTGATTTCCTACTATTTAAATTACTTAAGCCATTAAACCGTTATTTAAGATTATTTTTGCAGTCAAATTTTGGATCTTAATTATGAAAATTGCTGTCGTTGGAACTGGTTACGTAGGGTTAGTCACTGGAACTTGTTTTGCAGAAACTGGTAACACGGTCACTTGCATTGATATTGATACAGAAAAAGTCAAAAAACTTAGTAATGGTAAAATAACCATTTATGAGCCAGGCCTCGAATTACTTTTTGAGCGCAACCTCAAACAGGGCAGATTGTCCTTCACAACCAATCTTGCGGAAGGAATTAAAGATGCTAAGATTATTTTTTTGGCATTACCCACACCTCCTGGTGAAGATGGATCCGCTGATCTAAAGTATATTCTTGGTGTGGCGAGCGATCTGGGGCCATTGCTTGATCAGTACACTGTTATCATTGATAAAAGTACTGTGCCCGTTGGCACTGCCGATAAGGTAAGAGACCGAATTGCCGCGAATTGTTCAGTAGAATTTGATGTGGTTTCAAACCCTGAGTTTTTACGCGAAGGAGTAGCTGTGGACGATTTCATGAAACCGGAGCGTGTAGTGATCGGTACCCGGTCAGACAAAGCTAAAAAGATCATGGAAGCATTATATGCACCTTTTGTGCGTCAGGGCAATCCATTGGTATTTATGGATGAACGTTCTGCAGAATTAACTAAGTATGCAGCGAACTCATTCCTGGCCACCAAGATTTCTTTCATGAATGAAATCGCTAACCTTTGCGAGTTGTTAGGTGCCGATGTGGACTCCGTTCGCAAAGGAATTGGAACCGACAGTCGCATTGGAAAAAGATTCTTATTCCCAGGCATTGGCTATGGTGGAAGTTGCTTTCCTAAAGACGTGCAGGCGCTTTCAAAATCTTCTGCCGATGTAAACTATACCTTTAGAATATTAGAGGCGGTGATGGCAGTAAATGCTGATCAGAAAACAATTCTGGTTCCACGCATCAAAGATTATTATCGGGGAGATTTAAAAGGTAAAACATTTGCTTTGTGGGGCCTTTCTTTTAAGCCTCATACCGATGATATCCGTGAAGCTCCTGCGCTTTATAATATAGAAGAGTTGCTTAAGGCTGGAGCAACCATTAAGGCTCACGATCCAGAGTCAATGGAGAATGTGAAAAGAATTATCGGTAACAAAATTGAATTTTGCGAATCACCGTATGAAGCAGCAAAAAATGCGGATGCTGTATTCATCGCTACAGAATGGCCTGAGTTTCGAACACCTGACTTTGAAAAATTATCTGCTCTTTTAAAAAGCAAAGTAATTTTTGATGGCAGAAATCTATATGACCTGGCTCAAATGAAAGAACTTGGTTACACGTATTTTAGTATTGGACGAGAAACTATTTATGGCTAAGAAAAGAGTATTAATCACCGGTGCTGCCGGATTTTTAGGATCACATCTTTGCGATCGATTTATCAAAGAAGGTTACCATGTAATCGCCATGGATAATCTAATAACAGGTGACCTCAGAAATATTGAGCATCTTTTCAAACTCGAGGATTTTGAGTTTTATCATTATGACATAACCAAATTTGTGCATGTGCCGGGAGGACTTGATTACATTTTACACTTTGCTTCTCCGGCCAGCCCCATTGACTACTTAAAGATTCCGATCCAAACTTTGAAGGTAGGATCTTTAGGCACTCATAATCTTTTAGGTCTTGCAAGAGAAAAAAAAGCCAGAATAATAATTGCCTCTACTTCGGAGGTCTATGGTGACCCTACGGTGCATCCCCAAACAGAAGAATATTATGGAAATGTAAACACCGTGGGCCCTCGTGGGGTGTATGATGAGGCCAAGCGCTTTCAGGAAGCGATCACCATGGCCTATCATACTTTTCATCAATTAGAAACACGCATTGTCCGAATCTTTAATACGTATGGGCCACGCATGCGCCTAAATGATGGACGTGTGTTGCCAGCATTTATTGGACAGGCTTTGCGGGGGGAAGATCTTACCATTTTTGGCGATGGATCACAGACCCGGTCATTCTGTTATGTAGACGATCTTGTTGAAGGCATTTACAGACTGCTTCTCTCAGACTATGCCCAGCCTATGAACATTGGTAATCCAAATGAAATCACCATTAGCGATTTTGCTGAAGAAATTGTAAAACTTACGGGAACTAAACAAAAGGTGATCTATAAAGACCTTCCTAAAGATGATCCCAAACAACGCCAACCCGACATTACAAAAGCAAGGCAAATTCTTGGATGGGAGCCCAAGGTCTCTAGAGAGGAAGGTCTCAAAATCACATACGGCTATTTCAAATCATTGCCACAAGAAATACTGTATCAAAGGGATCACAAAAGTTTTGACAACTATAACCGTTAAATCTTAAAGTTCTTCGTAATAGATCACATGAAGTAAGGTGGCTCCAACCGCTTTTAAAGTCTCCTTATTTATAATAGTCATATTGTCTTTTTGCGTGTGGTGATAATCTCCAAAAAAACCAATGCCAGCCTGGTAATGACCAATATCGATCATCGGTATTTTGGCTAATTGATTTACATAAATATGATCATCCGTAATAGCAGCCACGTCCTGATTAACAAAATAGTCTGAATAACCAATGCGGCTTGCCATCGTCCAAACTTTGTTTACAATTTTAGGAGCATAGGTCATCGAAGCCCCTTCGCGAAAGAATTGTGAACGCCTCGCCCCTACCATGTCCAGCAATATTCCGTAGGAAGCTGAGTAGTTTTTCTTGTGCTTGTTTTTTGACCAGTATTGAGATCCAAGACACCACCAGGAATCGAGTCCCTTCGGCAAAGAAATGTTACTCCGATCACCGTCATGTTCCCCCCAATCTTCTCCATCAAACAAAATAATATCTACACCCACTGATAGCGAATTATTCTGACTCAAAGCGCGACCTATCTCCAGCAAAACTCCCACACCGCTGGCACCGTCATTAGCTCCATCAAAAGATGCATTGCTGTTTTGCGTGTCTTTATCTGCAACCGGACGAGTATCCCAATGAGCAGCCAGTAAGATTTTTTTTGGTGCTTCCGGATAAAAACTAGCTACTATGTTTCTGAGATTGAGTTTTTGATTATCAAAGGTAGGCGCAACAAATTCTTGCTCAACTACCGTTGCTCCATACCTGATGAATTGGCTCACCAAATAATCACCCACTTCTTGATGCGACCGACTGTTGGGTATGCGTGGACCAAACTTCACTTGCTTTTCCACAAAAAAATAAGCTGAATCAGAATTGAAATCAGGCACATTAACCTGAATCTGTTTTTCTGTTACTTTTTCCTTTTCAACGGTGCAAGAATTGAAAACCATTAAAAAAAGTAAGAGTCCCAATAACGAAAATTTCAGCTTTTTCATACTGCCCATTTGATCCAATTAACGCAATAATTTGCTATAAAGTAAAAATCAATTACCTTTGCATCACTTCTTGGAAAAATTCAAAAGAGGGGACCTAAAAGTCCCCTCTTTGTTTATAGAAAATTGATGGATGTAGTTGAAAAAATAAAGGATTTGGCACAATCCCACTTGAAAGACGAGAGTCATTTTGTGGTGGACGTGATATTGAGCAAGCATAAGCCATATAAGGTTACAGTAATCTTAGATGGCGATAATGGTATAACCATTGATGACTGTTCTTTACTAAGCCGAGCCCTTTCAGAAGACCTGGATAACATCGATGTAATCAAAGACAATTACACGCTTGAAGTAGGAACTCCAGGTTTGGATCAGCCGCTGAAATCAAAAAGGCAGTTTGCTAAAAATGTGGGGCGCAGCCTAAAAGTTCATCAGAAAAATAAGGTCATCGTTCAGGGGTTGTTACAAGAATCTGACAATGAAAAAATTGTGTTGGAAACAGAAGTGAATAGTAAAAGCAGCAAGAAAAAAGAATTTACTCAGACAGAAATACCTTTTAGTGAAATAGAAAAAGCAATTGTAATGGTTTCTTTTAAATAGTGACAGCTATGGATACATCGACACTTATTGAATCGTTTGCCGATTTCGCCAAACAAAAAAACATTGATCGGCCTACCATGATCCGCATTCTGGAAGACGTGTTTCGCAACATGATCCGGAAAAAGTATATCGAAGATGACAACTTTGACATCATCGTGAATGCTGATAAAGGTGACCTTGAAATCTGGCGTTTCCGTGAAATCGTTGATGATGAATCGGAAGACATTTGGGATCACGATAAAATCAGTTTAAGCAATGCACAGAAAATTGAACCTGATTTTGAAGTAGGCGAAGAAGTGGCAGAAGAAGTTCACCTCGAAGATTTTGGTCGCAGAGCTGTAACAACGGCTCGCCAAACCTTAATGCAAAAGGTGAAAGACCTCGAGAAAGATATTTTATATCAGAAGTATAAAGACATTGTAGGGGAAATCATCGCTGGAGAAGTGTATCAGGTATTGAGTCGAGAAGTACTTTTAACAGACTCGGAAGGAAACGAAGTTTCAATTCCGCGCAGCGAGCAAATTCCAAAAGACCGCTACCGCAAAGGTGAAAATATAAAAGCGGTAGTTCATAAAGTGGACATGGTGAATGGAAGCCCCAAGATTATTTTGTCTCGTACGTCACCAGCTTTTCTTGAGCGACTATTCGAACAGGAAGTGCCTGAAGTATACGATGGATTGATTACCATCAAAAAAGTAGTGCGCGAGCCAGGTGAAAGAGCTAAAGTGGCCGTTGAATCTTATGATGACCGCATTGATCCTGTCGGTGCGTGTGTGGGTATGAAAGGTTCACGCATTCATGCCGTTGTGCGTGAGTTACAGAACGAAAACATTGACGTTATCAACTATACTGAAAACCTTGAGCTATATATTCAGCGCGCGTTGAGCCCTGCAAAAATCGTAAGCATTAAGATTGACAAGGATAATAAGCGTGTTGCGGTTTACTTAAAGCCCGATCAGGTTTCATTGGCGATCGGAAAAGGCGGCTTGAACATTAAACTTGCCAGCAGGTTGGTAGAAATGGAAATTGATGTGTTTAGGGAAACTGATGAATTGCAGGAAGAGGATGTAGACCTTGATGAATTCAGTGATGAAATTGAGAGCTGGGTTATCGATGAGTTAAAGCGCATCGGATTGGATACAGCAAGAAGTGTGTTAAATCTTAATAAAGAAGAACTCGTTCGCAGAACTGATCTGGAAGAGGAGACCGTTGATGGAATCCTGAACGTGTTAAAGAAGGAGTTTGAATGAGGTTAACACGAATAAAAACGAGTAAAAATAATTTAAATAGCGATATTTGAGCATGGCTGAAGAAAAGTTGATAAGGTTAGGACAAGCATCACGCAAACTCAATGTGGGCCATAATACCATTCTGGATTTCCTGGCCAAAAAAGGGTTTAGTGTTGAAAATAACCCTAACGCAAAACTTTCACCGGAACAATTTGCTATGCTCTCGAAGGAGTTCGCTTCTTCAGCCTCAGAAAAAGCCGAAGCATCTGGTCTTACTATTGGTGTAAAGCATATGGAAGTTGCTCCTTCCAAGCCAGAGCCTGAAGTGCATCGTAAAAAGGTTGAAGAAGAGGATAGCATTCTGATTAAAAATCTTGGTTCAAAAGAGATTTTTAAACCGAAAGAAGAACCCAAAGCTGAAAAAGTAGAACTCGTCAAGCCTAAACTGGAGGGCATTAAAGTTCTTGGCAAGATTGAGCTCGATAAAGACAAGAAAAAGCCTAAGGAAAAAGAAGTAGAAGAAGAGCCTGAAGTTGTTGCTGAAATCAAACCTGTTGAAGTTGTTGAACCGGTAGTCGAGGTTCAGCCTATTGCAGAGGTGGTGAAACCAGAAATCGTTGTTCCACCTGCTAAAGTAGAAAAACCTCCGGTTGTTGAGCCCGAACTAGAGTTGATCAAAGCAAGGGCAGGCAGATTACAAGGCCTGAAAGTAGTGGATAAAATAGAGTTACCTGTTGAGAAGAAAAAGGAACAGCCTGTAGCCTCCTCGGACTTAAGCAAAGCTGCTGCCGCTCAGAAAAGACCACGGAAACGCCTTCCGAACTTCAATGAGCAGAAAGGCCCAGGTGGACCAAGACCCACCCAGGCACCAGGTGGGCCTGGAGGTGCACATCGCCAACCGCCAAAACCGTTTGCTCCTCGTCAGCCAAAGGCAGAACCTACAGACAAAGAAATTCAAGATCAAATACGCGCTACGTTAGCCAAGCTAAGTGGTGGTCAGAAAAAAACAACAGGCGCCAAATACCGCAAAGAAAAGCGTCAGGCTATTTCTGAAGCTGAGGAAGAGCGTTTATTGCAGGAGCAGGAATCATCAAAAACACTGAAGGTAACAGAATTCATTTCCGCCAATGATTTGGCCTCGATGATGAACGTATCCGTGAACGATGTAATCTCGACCTGTATGGGATTGGGGATGTTCGTTTCCATTAACCAACGATTAGACGCTGAAGCGATCACCGTCATTGCTGATGAGTTTGGTTATGATGTACAATTCACGTCCTCTACCGAAGAAGAAGAATTACAAGAACAAGAAGAAGAAGCAGAAGTTGATTTAAAAGAACGTGCTCCCATTGTTACCATCATGGGTCACGTTGATCACGGTAAAACTTCGTTGCTGGATTATATCCGTCATACAAAAGTTACGGCTTCAGAAGCTGGTGGTATTACGCAACATATTGGTGCCTATTCGGTAACTACGAAGGGCGGAAATAAGATTGCATTCCTTGATACACCAGGTCACGAAGCGTTTACCGCGATGCGTGCACGTGGTGCCAAACTTACTGATATTGCTATCATTGTGGTGGCTGCTGATGATGATGTGATGCCTCAAACCAAAGAAGCAATCAATCACGCTCAGGTGGCAGGTGTACCTATTATTATTGCTATCAATAAAATTGATAAGCCAGGTGCCAACCTTGAAAAAGTAAAAGACTCCCTTTCTAAGATTAACATCTTAGTGGAAGATTGGGGTGGAAAATATCAGTGCCAGGCAATCTCGGCCAAGACAGGTCAGGGTATTGACGACCTGCTTGAGAAAGTATTGCTGGAATCAGAAATCCTAAATCTAAAGGCTAATCCAGATAAGCAGGCGATCGGTTCAATCATTGAAGCATCATTGGACAAAGGTCGCGGTTATGTTACCACGTTGATGGTGCAGGCCGGAACCTTGAAAGTCGGTGATGTAATGGTGGCTGGCTCAAACCATGGACGTGTAAAAGCCATGTTTGACGATACTGGTAAAAAAGTTACTAAAGCAGGACCCTCAACACCCGTACAGGTTCTTGGTTTGGATGGCGCACCTCAAGCCGGTGAAAAATTCCAGGTCATGGAGAGCGATCGTGAAGCAAGAGAGCTTGCCAACAAGCGTGGTCAGATTATGCGTGAGCAGAGTATTCGCACCAAGAAACATATTACGCTGGATGAAATCGGCAGACGTTTGGCAATCGGTTCATTCAAGCAACTTAACGTGATCGTGAAAGGTGATGTGGATGGATCCGTAGAAGCCTTGTCGGATTCATTGTTGAAACTGTCTACTGAGAAAGTTGCTGTAAGCATTATTCACAAAGCGGTTGGTCAGATTTCTGAGTCTGATGTGTTGCTGGCCTCGGCTTCTGACGCGATCATCCTCGGGTTCCAGGTGCGACCTTCAGTGGCGGCCAGAAGAATTGCCGATAGTGAAGAAATTGAAATCAGATTATATTCCATCATCTACGATGCGATCAACGAGATCAAGGCTGCCATGGAAGGCATGCTTGAGAAGGAGATGGAAGAAGTGATTGTGGGTAATGCCGAAGTACGCGAAGTATTCAAGATTTCTAAGATTGGAACGGTGGCGGGTTGTATGGTAACCGATGGTTACATCAAGCGCAGCAATCCAATTCGATTGATCCGTCAGGGTATCGTAGTTTACTCTGGAGAGATGACAGCACTGAAACGCTTCAAAGACGATGCGGCCGAAGTAAGATCTGGCTTTGATTGCGGTATGAGCATCAAGAACCTAAATGATATCGAGGTGGGTGATGTGATCGAGAGTTACGAAAACCGCGAAGTGAAGAAGAACTAATTCATAAATCAGAAAAAAAAAGCCTGACCGAAATTCGATCAGGCTTTTTGTTGCTATAAATTGAAGGATGACCTATCCGATTAATGGAGCAAATGTTTTTTCAAAGATAACCCGGTCTTTGATGTGCGCTTCAAGGCCCGTCATGGTATGCGGTGTTTTTTCCTCCACACATTGTTCATTTACTATGTGCGGAAAGACATTCATCGCCTTAAGTTCGCTTACCAAACGAGGGTAATCTATATCACCCTCACCAAAAGTTTCAGTCCAGATGCCGTTTAATGATTGCCGAACATGCAATTCAACAACTCTTATACCATACAACTTTAAAACATCAAAGACGGCCACTTGCGAATCAACCGAACCCCGAAATACCCAATGTACATCAAAGCAAAAAGAAACATTTTCCGGGCTTGTGTTTAGCATAACGTGATGAAACTCTCTGGCGCCAGCTAAAAACTCGGGGGCGTGCGTATGATAGGCCAGTGTTATTCCCTTTTCCCTCAAGGCAATTCCTAATCTTTCCATAGCAGCCGCTTGAGTGATCAATTGGTCATCGGTTTTTAATTCATCTCCGCCCCAGCGAACCGGGCTTGGGTTGGTGACAATGATTTTGGTTCCAACCCTTTCAACTTCAGCTGCGATGGCGAGGACTTCTTCGATTGATTTATCGACCTCTTCCTGACGATGCATCACACTATTTACATAGACAGAAGGCATAGAAATCTGGTATTTCTTCAGCAGGGGTATTAATGTAACAGCTTGTTCAGCATTCTCAAGCACAGGTTCATACGCCTTTATACCTGTCTTTGAAAACTCGGCCATGCAGGCATTCAGATCCTCACCCCAGTTTTTATTCACCCGTTTATAAAATGTAACCCAGTTATATGAGTTGCAGGAAATTGGAAATCTAAAGGCACCCGGATTATCTGCCAGCACATTTTGACTAAGAACAGATAAGGAGGTAAATCCCGCTATAGAATGGATAAACTGTCTTCTGTTTGATTTCAAGCTTTGGTTCTTTAATTAATCGAAATTAATTAAAGATTTGCCAAACGCCTAAGCAGAAAAAAAGCCTGATCGAGTTACGATCAGGCTTTCCTTTTGAAATCCGTTCTTACTACTTATTAAAAGCATCCTGCACATTAGGAGCATTCTCTGATCCTGCGGCTGCCTCAAAACCTTTTCTTGGGCTAAAGTCTTCATCACCGCCAAACATATTCAAGGCCATCTTCTTGAAGAAACCTCTTACATAAGAGTTGTATTCCTTAATGGTCTCATTATAACGCTGACGGGCTACGTTGATACGGTTTTCCGTTCCTTCCAATTGCGATTGCAACTCCTGAAAGTTTTCTGTTGAGCGAATTTGTGGATAGGCTTCAAACGCCAGATTGATGGCAGTATTAATTTTTCTTCCTGCGATATCCAGATCCTCAGGAGTTTTGGCTCCAACGATTCCCGCTCTTGCTTCGGTTACGGCTGTTAAAATTCCTCTTTCATTTTCTGCAGCCTCTTTTACGGTAGCAACCAGATTTGGAATCAGGTCTGCCCTTCTCTGATAGGTTGCCTGAACATTGCCAAATGCCTCATTTACATTCTCCTGAGCCCGTACTGCGTTGTCATAAATCCCTGTTCCCCACATGAAAAACCCTCCCACGAATACAACGATAACTCCAATAATTACTAAGATGGTTATTAATCCTTTACTCATATTTTCTGTTGTTTATTAGACGACAAATTTAGGGATTTATGTTGAAACCATTTTTAATCGGTCAATTAGTAATTATTCTCCTGCTGGCTGGCTGCAAAATCGATCAGGACAAAAAGGTAGACCGTTCAAAATTTCAATTTGAGATTGGCGATGATTCGGAATTGTTTTTCAGAAATGTGCGGCAGATTTTTTACGACCGATCCAGCCCTGATGGCACGTGGCAGGCCTATCGTTTTAGTGATCGCCATCTTGGAAACGAAAGACCAGTTATTCTGCCTATTATCGTAATCAACTGGCTCAAAGACGAAGCTTACCTGCTCATCGATACAAATGAATTGCTTAGTGAAGAGGGCTATCTGGAGGTCATTATCTCTGATTTCTCCACATCTAAATCCGATACCATTATATTGAATCATCGTGGTCGCGAACGCATGCTTGAGTTTGGGAGCCAGCTTTATGAAGCCATTCAGGCCAATCAGAAGATAGAAGTAAGGAGCAAAGGAAAATTTCTTCCTGTTCTCCATGAAGGTATTGACCGTGAAACATTCCGCGTAACCATGAGCGACTACTACCGCCTCACCCGTGTGTTTTAATCTTATCAAGCCTCGAGATCCCTCCAAGGTGCACTGTCAGTAAAGCCAGCGTTTCATATATTCTCCTTTGGGATCGTATTTCTTCACCTGACTTTCGATATTAAAGTAGCGATCCTCTCGCGGGTCATTTCCCACGCCCGCCACATAGGCCCAGTTGAGCCAGTTACTACACGGATCATAGTCGATTAACTGACTTTCAAACCAGGCGGCCCCGAACGTCCAGTTTATTCCCAGGTCCTTTGTCAGATAGCTTGCCACATTCTGGCGCCCGCGATTAGACATGTAACCCGTGTGTAAAAGTTCCTTCATATTGGCATCAACAAACCTTACTCCGGTTTCTCCCCGTCTCCATTTTTCAAATGCTTCCCTATCATTTTTCCATTTCACCGTTTTATTTCTGATTCCACTTTCGTGGAAAATCCCTGCCTTGTATTTCTTTGCTACAAACCGAAAGTAATCACGCCACAGCAACTCAAAAATCAACCAGTAGGTAGAGTTGTTTTTTAACCTTTCGGCTTCATACCTTTTTACCTCATGATAAACAGATTTAGGTGAAATGCATCCATGCGCAAGTGCCGGTGAAAGTTTGGAAGAATAGTCGGTTCCGATAAGTCCGTTCCGCGTCTCTTTATAGTGCTGAAGTAAATCTTTTTTCCATACATAGTCATTCCATCTCCACCATGCTTTCTCTTCACCACCACCATAATCAATCACTGATCGGTCATCCCCAGCCATTTGCGTTAACCCCAATTCTTCCAGTCCGGGAATTAAACCGGGGTCTATTTCGGGCAACGGCTTTGTTTCAGGGATAGGGGACACAGCACGTACCGCTGACTCGCTTTCCACCTCTTTCCGAAATTGAGTGAACATATCGGGAAGTCGCTGTATCGGCCATGGAATATCTTCCTCATGTATTAAGGTAGAAGTCCAGAATTGCTTTAAGGAAGCACTTAGTTGATTAAGCCTGTGCTCTATGTTGTTCATTATGGAAACTTCATCATAGGTAATTTCCCGGGCAGTATAGACGGCAGCAACCTTGTAATCTGATGCAATTTGATTGATGATAAACTCGGGTTCACCAATTCTGACAATCAGATCTGATCCCCGACTGGCAAGATTTTGTTTTAGAGCGAATACCGATTCAATCAGAAACTGAGCACGGAATGCACCCACCCTGTTGAACCCTAACGGATGTGGCTGAAATTGTCTTGGATCAAAAATAAATATCGGAATTACCAAGTCGCCATCCTGGCAAGCATGGTACCAGGTTTCATTATCAGCGAGTCTCAAGTCGCTTTTAAACCAGACTAAAATAGTTTTGACTACTGACACACGATATTAACCCGTGCCCGACCAGATGGTTTTAAAATAAAAGGGAAGAAACTGCTCAGCAATTTCTCCCCTTGATCTAATGCAAAAGCGTCTGACGTTTTTTGTGTTCAGAAGCCTGATCAATATTTTAAGAAGCCAAACTTTTCTCCATCAAAAACTCGGCAATCTGCACGGCATTGGTGGCGGCTCCTTTGCGGAGATTGTCAGACACGATCCACATGTTCAGTGTATTCGGTTGCGACTCATCCCTGCGCATGCGCCCTACAAATACCTCATCTTTTCCATGAGATAGAATCGGCATTGGATACACATTATTTTTAACATCATCCTGTACGATTACACCTGGAGTGTTTTCAAGAATCTGCCGCACTTCCTTCAAATCATAATCTTTTTCAAACTCAACGTTCACTGCCTCGGAGTGACCGCCAATGGTTGGAATACGAACCGTAGTGGCCGTAACACCGATCGTCTGATCGTTCAGGATTTTTCTGGTTTCATTCACCATCTTCATTTCCTCTTTGGTGTAACCATTATCCAAAAATGAATCGATGTGTGGCAAAGCGTTCATATCAATCTTGTGCGGATATACTTTCATACCATTGGTAATACCCTGACGTTCTTCCATCATCTGCTGCACCGCATCTTTACCTGTACCCGTTACCGATTGGTAGGTTGACACAACAATGCGCTTGATTTTATATTTGGAATGCAATGGCGCTAACGCCATCACCATTTGAATGGTCGAACAATTTGGATTGGCGATGATCAGGTCTTCACTCGTAAGTTCCTTACCATTGATTTCAGGTACTATAAGCTTTTTGGTAGGATCCATTCTCCATGCAGAAGAATTGTCAATCACCACCGTTCCTTTCTCTGCAAACTTTGGTGCCCACTCCAATGAAGTGCCACCACCGGCCGAAAATATGGCTATTTCCGGTGCAATAGCTACCGCTTCCTCCATACCAATAATGGTATACTCTTTACCCTTAAATTTTATCTTTTGGCCCACCGATTTGGCAGAGGCTACTAAATACAACTCATCAAACTCAACGTTGCGCTCTTGGAGCACTTTCAGGATCTCCTGGCCCACCAGGCCGGTTGCTCCTACTACAGCTAGTTTCATTTTTATTTTTTAATTTAAGAGGTGCAAAAATACTTTATTGATAGCAACCTATGAAAAAAATACCCCTTATCCTGTCATTGATTTGTTCTGCATACGTTTGCTATGCACAAGTCACCGAAGATTTTTCAGATGGTGATCTCATCAACAACCCGACATGGACACCTGTCGATGCTAACACTTGGACGGTAGTCAACGGTCAACTAAGGTCTAACTCTGCCATAGCGAGTTCATCATTTTCTATTAGCACACCATCTGCAAAAGCGCTTGAAGCACAATGGGATTTTTATGTACAACTGCAATTCAATACATCGGGCGCCAACTTTATCGATGTCTATCTTATATCGGAGCAAGCAAATCTGTTGAGCTCTGCTAACAACGGTTACTTTGTTCGCATCGGTGGCACGCCTGATGAAATTAGTTTGTATAAAATGACAGCCGGAGTTGCCACCATCCTCATCAATGGAATAGATGGTGTTACTAATCGATCGAACAATCCATTGCGTTTAAAAATTATCCGTGATGCTAACAGCAACTGGTCGCTTGAACGTGACGCAAGCGGAGGAACAAATTATACGTTAGAAGGAACGGTAACTGATAATTCCTTTTCAACAAGCAATTTCTTTGGCATTCGCATTCAACAATCCACTGCAACTTTTTTTAATAAACATTTCTTTGATGATATCTATGCGGGAGACATCGTTGTTGAAAAAGATCCCCCCACATTAAGTTCCATACAGGTTTTATCAAATACACAACTTTCATTACTTTTCAATGAATCGTTAAATACTGCTTCAGCACAAACAACTTCTCATTACCTGGTCTCCAACAATCTTGGCAACCCCTCAAAAGCAGAACTTCAAAGCGATGAGAAAACAATCCTACTTACTTTTTCACAACCCTTTAGCAATGGCGTCTCCCACGTAATGGATATCCATGGAGTGCAAGATTTGGTCGGCAATGCTATCGTACCGGTAAGTCAATCCTTTCTGTTTTTTCAAGCCATGACGGTGAATGCAAAAGATATTATCCTTACGGAAATTTTTGCTGATCCCAGTCCTCAGGTTGGCTTGCCCGAAACTGAGTTCATCGAGATTTACAATCGAAGCACAAATCCAATTGATTTAAATGGATGGAAATTTTCCGATGGTAATTCTGTCGCTACATTCACTTCACGAATTATTCTTCCCAATGAGTATTGGGTTATCTGTGCATCAGCGAATGCTTCATTATTCTCTCCATCAGTAAACACATTGGGCGTTCCAAATTTCCCTACACTGAACAACAGTGGAGAATCACTCTCACTCAAAAGCAACGAAGGACTTTTAATTGATTCACTGAATTATGCTTTAGCCTGGTATCGCGATGAAGACAAACAAGAAGGTGGTTGGACAATGGAATTAATCGACACCAACAATCCCTGTGGTGAAGAAGGTAACTGGACCGCTTCGGAAGATCCCAAAGGAGGAACTCCCGGAAAAGTAAATTCAGTCACTGCCAATAAGCCTGATCTTACGGGGCCAGCATTACTGTCTCTTGCTGTGATGAATTCCAATGAACTATTACTTCGCTTTGATGAAAAGTTAGAGAAGCCTTTGAACACCATTGCCTTCAACTTCACACCAACTTTAGACATCGTTACCTTTTCATTCACCTCGCTCTCCTTGCGGGAAATAAAAGTGGTAGTACTCCAGGACTTGAGTCCACGACAACTTTATCAGCTTGAAATAACCAACCTTCGCGATTGCAACGGCAACTTTATTCAGGACGATTTTAATAAACTCTCCTTTGCGTTGCCAGAAATTGCAGAGCCTGGCGATCTGTTGATCAATGAGATCTTATTTAATCCCCGATCAGGGGGAGTAGATTTTGTGGAGATCATTAACGTGTCACCAAAGTACCTCGACTTAAAAAATTGGTCATTGGCCAACCGCGAAGAAGAAACTTTTACAAACCTGAAATTGATTTCTGACAACGATTATATTTTATCACCTCACCATTATCTTGTTTTCACCTCTGATGGAAATGTGATAAAAAATCAATATCCGAATACGCTGGAGAAAAATCTTTTAACCACTTCACTCCCATCGATGAGTGATGATGATGGTTCCATTGCCATTCTTTCTGATGAAGGCGTTGCTATCGACTATTTCGCTTATGATGGTGGTTATCATTCTCAACTACTCAAAGACAAAGAGGGTGTTTCGCTGGAGAGAATCTCATTGACTGAACCTACCAACAATCCAGAAAACTGGAAATCAGCGAATGCGGCAGCTGGATATGCCACCCCTGGTTATCTCAACTCCAACTCGCGGCCTGAAAACCCAATCGATGAAAACGCCATTCGCATTGAACCTGAAATTTTTTCTCCCATTGTGCCCGGTCAGGACTTTGCTCAGATCAATTACCGGTTTGATCGAAGCGCTTTGGCTGCCAATATCAAAATCGTAGATCACCAGGGCAGGCTCATTAAAGAAATCGCCAACAATGAGACGCTTGCCTTCGAAGGGTTCTATCGTTGGGATGGCGACCGGGATGATGGCAGCAAAGCCAGAATGGGTTATTACTTCGTTTGGTTCGAGGTACTCGATTTGGACGGATCTATAAAGACTTTTAGAAAACGAGTTGTAATTAGCAAATAAGATTTAAACTTATAGTAATTCATCATAGTGGCCATTCAAAGGCGCACTTCTCTACATCGCAATTCAAATTCTTCATCGTTCCAATGATAATTTTTTAACCTGTATTTAGATCAGGTTAATGGATTATAGGAAACTACCAACAAGTTGGAACCTTAATTCAATTCACCCTCATCAGCTGTCTTTGGCAACATGATAATTATAGGGCTAGTTGTGCTAGCATAAATATTATCGGGCACGTTGCGATTACCTAATTCACCAAGTAAAGAAGTATTTGCTTCAAAATCCCAGGTAGCAATGATTTTTCCATTGAAAAAGAAAGTTGCTTTTCTAAGGGTTTCCCCTTTATCAAGTCGACCAACAAGCCCATCCTCCCAAGCTACTTTTAGGGTGTCAACATCTCCATTTCCAAAATTGATAAGCGACTCACATTCGCGTGGAAATGCCTGATACGTATGAAATCCATTGATCATTTTTACAGCTTCAATATAATAACAGTTCATGGTAACCTTGTCGACAGCATAGCGAGGGTCACTTTCAAAAAAATCGCCACCCTCAGTATCCACAAAAGCAAAATAATTTCTAATCTCCAGTGGTTCGCCTGGACTTGAGTTTTCTGAACAGCCTGAGAACAAACTGACTAACGTGATTATAATAGATAGGGAGATTAATAGGGTTACCGAGAGGAATTTTTTTATTAGCATGCTTTAAGTTACAAAATTCCGCCACGCTCAAAAAACACCTTATGTGGCCTGTTCTTTAATTAATGCGATAACATTTTTTGTTTCAGGCCCTTCCCTGTATTTTTGCGCATCTTTTTCCAAACC
>JANOUH010000138.1:0-8368 GCA_031416795.1 Cytophagales bacterium
GTTGATTCAACATCATTGCCTGGAGTGCAAAGTAAACTAAGTCCTGGCTTTGTTATTTGCTCTGTATAATCAAGTACATCAACAACAGGCGATATACCTCCCTTTTTTGCTGCTCCTGCTGATTTCATGGCATCGGTAATCAATCCATCTTTAATATTGCCCGGAGATGGATTCATATCGAAACCTGAGCCAACCTTAACGGCACTTTCCTGGTAGCGCTTCATCAAGTGAATGAACTTCTCAGCCACTAGTTGAGAGACGGAACGATCAACAAGATTTTGCTCTACTCCATTCAATTCAGGAAACTCAGAAAGAACCGGAGATCCATTTAATACTGCAAGCATATCACTGAAATAACCTAAAACAGGATTTGCTGAAATGCCGGAAAAACCATCTGAGCCGCCACACTCTAAGCCGACAACTAATTTACTAATCGGAGCAGGAGTTCGCTTGCATTCATTCGCCCGCACCAATCCCGCAAATGTTTTGCGCACTGCATCGGCAATAAAATCTGGCTCTGATTTACTCTCCTGTTGCCCGATGATATACAGTGGCTTATCAAATGAAGGATTTATCTTTTTTACTGCATCTTCAAAAACTTTCACCTGAGCATTCTGACAGCCAAGACTCAACACCGTAGCGCCTGCAACATTCGGATTGTTTACATACCCGGCAAGCAACGCACAAAGTGCATCACTGTCCTGACGCGTTCCTCCACAGCCTCCTTCATGCTTTAAAAATTTAATGCCGTCAACATTTTTAAAAACACGTTGCGATGGAGTATCCGTTTCTGTTATTAAAATATCTTCCGTTAAAAATGAATCAGCATGAGCACCGCCTCGATATTTCTGCACTAACTTATCCACATCTAATCCAATCGTTTTTGGGCCCTGGTATCCCAACTTATCAACTAATAGCTCGCGGAGCATTTCAATGTTTCTGTTTTCACAAAAAACCAACGGAATAACAATCCAATAATTCGCTACACCCACTTTACCATCCGAACGATGGAATCCATCAAAAGTACGGTGAGCAAATCGGCTCACATCAGGGGCCTTCCATTGATAATCTGATTTCCCTATTTGAGGCGCGGTTGATGCATGCTTAACATTGAAGGTAGTAATGATCTCGCCTCGTTTGATGGGTTGCACAGCACGACCAACCAACACGCCATACATAATAACAGCATCACCGGAATTCAATTGGGCTGCAGCAAATTTATGTTTGGCCTGAGTAGGCAAAACAACAGTATATACTTCAGCATCCAATGAAACTTGTTCACCTGCAACCAGGTCTTGTAATGCTACAATTAAATTATCATCAGGATGTACTTTCAATACTTTTTGCATACGCTACTACGGCTGATTTAATGCGCAATATAATTTTAAACTAATAATAATCCGATGCTATACGAATGGTTGTCGCACGATTCATGTTACAAGTTTCACGATTACATTTTCACTTTAGTCATTCTTGGAGCAAGCATATGCAAAACAAGCCAAGCCAGTAAGTACGCTGCTCCACAGATCAAGAACATGATAAAGTAGGCTTTTTCTATCTGGCCAATCTCACGGTAGTGCACAAAAAGATTTTTCTGTACTGCCCATGAAAGTACTATGCCTCCCATTCCCCCGGCCATACCACCAATTCCCGTAACAGACCCAATAGCTTTTTTAGGAAACATATCAGAGACGGTAGTAAATATATTAGCACTCCAGGCTTGGTGTGCCGCAGCAGCGATACCGATAACCAATACGGCTAACCACATATTTACTTCACCGGCATACTGCGCAAACACCACAGGCAAAACAAACAATGCAAAAATGAACATCGCTGTTTTTCTTGCCTTAAACGCAGGCATATTTCTGTTTATAAAAAACATGGGAAGATAGCCACCACCAATACTGCCAATCGTGGAGATCAGGTATACCACCGCCACCGGAATGGCCATTTCTAATAAGCCTAAATGATACTCGCTTTGCAAGAAATCAGGCAACCAGAAAAGATAGAACCACCAAATAGGATCTGTCAGAAATTTACCTAAAGCGAAAGCCCAGGTTTGTCTATAACCCAATAGTTTTACCCAATTTACTTTTTCATCTTTTCCGGCCTTTTCTATGGCTTCGTCTTCTTTGTCTGAATGAATGTAATCAAACTCTTCCTTGCTTAATTTTTTAGAGTCACCCGGTGTGGTGTAATACAATTGCCATAAAACCAACCAGATAAAACCAATGGCTCCCGTTATAATAAATGCCCATTTCCATCCCCAGGCTATTGCTATGAAAGGTACCGTAAGTGGTGCCACGATTGCTCCTATATTGGTTCCTGAATTAAAAATTCCCGTTGCGAAAGCTCTTTCTTTTTTCGGAAACCATTCAGCCGTGGCTTTAATGGCAGCCGGAAAATTGCCAGCCTCGGTTACACCCAGGGCGGCTCTGGCCATAACAAAACCAAACGTAGTATTGGCAAAACCGTGAGCCATAGCCGCAAGACTCCATAAGCCCGTGGCAGCAGCATAGCCTTTTTTCGTTCCTAACATATCGATGATTCTTCCAGCGCCCAACATACCGATGGAATAAGCCAACTTGAAGGCAATTTCTATATTGGCGTAATCACCGTCATCCCAATGAAGATCAGCTGAAAGAACTGATTTTAATAAACTGATTACTTGTCGATCAAGGTAGTTGACCGTAGTGGCAAAAAATACTAATGCACAAATAGTCCATCGATAGTTTTTGACCGTTTGAAAAGGGGGATTGCTGGTGAGATCACTCATGTTGACGCGTTGAATTTGTTAATAGGCGCTGGTTCAAAAACTGAAATACAATTTGGCATTATGATAACAGATATCCTCCACCATCTTTCCCAGGTGTTGTATATCGTTGGGTAATTCACCACGTTTCACATCTTCACCAATCATGTTACATAAGATTCTTCTGAAATATTCGTGCCTTGGAAACGAAAGAAAACTTCTTGAATCTGTGACCATGCCTATAAAGTGTGACAGCAATCCCATATTTGATAATGTATTAAGCTGCCTTTCCATACCGTCCTTCTGATCCAGAAACCACCAGCCACTACCCCACTGTATTTTACCTGCACTGGAGCCATCATTGAAGTTGCCGATCATGGTAGCAAACAATTCATTGTCGGCAGGATTTAAATTATAGATAATGGTTTTCGTAAGTTGATTGTCAATATCCAATCGATCAAAAAATTTGGCCATCGAAGTTGCCTGTGGAAAATCGCCCATGGAATCGAAGCCGGTATCCGCGCCAAGGGTTCTCTTCATGCGTGAATTATTATTACGCAAGGCTCCTAAATGAAATTGTTGCACCCAACCTTTTACATGATATAGCCGGCACAGGTGAGTCAATATGAACGAACGAAGTCCGTTTACCTCTTCAGTGGTGAGGTGATTTCCCTTTAACACTTTCGAGAACAAGACGGTTGCCTCGTTCTGTGTAAGTTCGCTATACGGAAGAAATTCTAATCCATGATCGCACGCGCGGCAACCATGATCATGAAAGAAGTTTATCCTGTTTTCCAGTGCATCCATCAAATCCTGCAGTGATCTGATTTCAATGTTTGATGCCGCTGATAATTTAGTGATGTAGTTAACATACGTCCCGGGATCCTCAAATGTATACGCCTTATCCGGTCTGAATGCAGGTAACATTTTGATCGTGGTCGACTTGGCCATGGCAACATGATGAGCAAGATCGTCACATGGATCATCCGTTGTACAAAGCACTTCCGCTTTCATTTTTTTCAGCAAAGACTGAACACGAAATTCATCAGTTCGCAGAAGAGCTGAGCATTCTTCGTAAATACCTTTAGCTGTATCCGCATTTAACAATCTTGTAATTCCAAAGTACCGTTTAAGTTCAAGGTGTGTCCAGTGGTACAATGGGTTTCGCATGGTATAGGGAACCGTCTCTGCCCACTTTATGAATTTTTCTTCAGGGCTTGCGTTTCCAGTACAATATTTTTCATCGATACCATTTATTCTCATCGCTCTCCACTTATAATGATCACCCTCTAACCAGATTTCAGTAAGGTTGGTGAACTGCCTGTTCCCGGCAATATCTTTTGGAGATAAATGGTTATGATAGTCAATGATAGAAGCGTTTGCAGCATGATGATGATAAAGCTGTTTTGCTTCTTCGGATTGTAAAAGAAAATTCTCGTCTAAAAATTTAGTGCTACTCATAAAACCAGTATAGTTCGTTGTTCAAATCCTCTAGATCATTTTTTAAACACCACAAAACGCATTGAAGCCACCATCCACCGGAACGACCACACCGGTAACAAACTTCGATGCATCCGAGCAAAGCCAAAGCAATGTTCCTACCAACTCATCTGCCTCACCGAAGCGACCAAATGGAGTTTGGTTAATTACTGCATTTCCCCTTGCTGTGAGAGTTCCGTCTGTATTGGTTAACAAGGCACGATTCTGCTCTGTGATAAAGAAGCCAGGCGCAATCGCATTTACGCGAATGCCTTGCCCTACTTTTTTTGCTAACTCCACAGCAAGCCATTGTGTGAAATTATCAATCGCGGCCTTAGCAGCAGAGTAACCAACCACCCTGGTGATTGGCCTGAAAGCCGACATGGATGAGATGTTGATGATGATACCCTTTTTGTTGGTCGCCATCACTTCACCAAAAATCTGAGAAGGCAATACCGTGCCCAACAAATTCAAATCAACTACTTGCTGAAATGCTTTGGTATCCAGATCAAAAAAAGTTTTGTCTGGTGGAATGGTGGCTCCGGGCATGTTACCTCCTGCCCCATTAATTAAAATATCAATCGTGCCTGCTGTAGAAAGAATTTGAGTTTTTACTTTTTGAAGTTCTTCTTTATTCAATACATCAGCCTGAAAGAATGTTGCTTTGCCTCCGGCTTTCTGAATTTCCCTAACTACTTTTTCACCGGCATCAATCCTGCGACCAACTATAATCACATGAGCTCCTGCATCGGCCATACCTTTGGCCATCACAGAACCTAATACTCCAGTTCCTCCTGTGATCACCGCTACTTTATTTTCAACTGAAAATAGTTGCTTTGTTAATTGTGTCATGAAATCTGTCTTACTTATTAAAATCTGAAAACTGTTTATTCATTTCTTCATCACTTAAAAACTTCCCAGAATTTAAAAGTACCCGATGTTTGAAAACTATTGACTCACCAGAATTTAATGTATTGATAAATTCTTCATCGGTAGGCACGTATGATTTTGATGAAAGATTATTTATCGCAAATAAGCCATAACCACGCGCATGCCAGTGTGCCGGATAACCGATGTTTTTTTTGTTATCAACCATAGCTACGGTGATGGGTTCACTTCCCTTGTTGGCAGAAAGAGAAACCCAGTCTGCCCGTTTGCCCCACACATTTCCTTTTTCATCACCTTTGCTGTTCCGATAGACCCCGTTCACTCCTTCATTGTTAAGAGCGGCAACCGTAGTTGGTTTTCCTGCTGCATCAGTAAATACTTCTGGTTTGGTAGATGGCTCTTCAAAAGCACGATCAAGGCGAAGGCCCATCATGCCTTCTTTGGTTTCTTTAAATACCACTTTCTCTTTTTGTGCAGTAAGTTTTGTGGTGCGATCAATGCTTCTGAGATTATCCGTTCCTGAAAAAACAAAGGTTGATTCTTCTACCAATAAAATAGTACCCTTGCTGTCCACCCAGTGGGTTTGAACAACTAACGTTCCATTACTTTTTCCACCTTCTGCTTTCAATACCTTCTGGTGCCTTATGCTTCCAAACTTCGGTTTTTCATTGGCAGGAATCGCGTAAGAGTTATTCCAGAAATCAAGGCCATTCACATCACCATAGTTAAACCATAATCCCACATGGTGTGGATGATCTACACGTTCGCCCGGGCGGGGGTCTCTGGGAAATCCGCGCGTGATCACGGTTTGTTTTGAAGTATAGATTGGATACAAGACAGGTTTATCAAGATCGTCCGGATAGATGTAGGAAGTGAATAACTTCCCATCCATCATCACATCTACTTTTTTGTTCTTGTCATCCGAAACAAATTTCACGGCTTTCATTTGCGCATAGCCAGCATGGATAACGAATAAAAACAGGGACATGATGATCGTCCCTGCTTTTATGATTTTATTGAATCGATTCATTTGTTAACAATCAGTATTTAAATACTTTTCCTCCAGCCATAACCTCCTGAGTTTTTTCATCAAACGTAGCTTTCAATCCTGTTTGAACGGCTGCATTCACCATGATGCAAGCGATAGCATGTGAGTACCCTGCTTCAACCGGAGCGTTTGGTTCTTTACGATCGCGAACACTTTCCATCCAGTTGCGCATGTGACCCGATGTGAGTGGATCATTGCCTGTGTTTGCCGATGCGATTACTTTTTCATCCACTACATTAAGGTCTTTCTCAGGTAACAAGTTAGCGCTCATGCCCATGGATTTCGCAAAGTTTTCGCGCAAGCCTCCGGTAGGCAATACTTTATTCGTATTCAAATTCATTTCACCACCATTCGAGTAATAGATTTCGGCAGGTTTTTCGTCTCCATTGTGCATGCGTGAAGCGAAACTAACCTGGAAGCCATTGGTAGGATCATTAGATGGTCCATAATCAAATACCGCTGTAACAGTATCCCAGTTTTTGCGACCATCTTTCCAAACATAGATTCCACCATTGGCGACTACACTTCTCGGATTTTTCAATCCACTGAACCAATGCACCGTATCGATCTGGTGACTCATCCACTGACCTGCTAATCCGGAAGAGTAAGGCCAGAAAAGACGGAACTCTAAATACTTGCGAGGATCCCATGCCTCCTTAGGACGGTTCATCTGGAAACGAGTCCAATCAGTATCACTTTCTTTTATTTGCTCCACCAATGCTTTTCTTCTCCAACGACCAGGTTGATTTACATTCCACGAAAGTTCAACCATGGTGATAGGACCAAACTGGCCCGACTTTACAAAGCTTGCTGCCTCATGATAATTTCTTCCGCTTCTACGCTGCGAACCGATTTGCACAATCTTCTTTGATTCGCGCACAGCCTTCAGAGCAGCACGTGCATCTTCCATCGTTTCAGCGAATGGCTTTTCAGTATACGTATCGCAGCCAGCCTTCACGGCTTCAACAGTATGAAGTGCATGTTGAAAATCAGCTGTACTGATGATTACCGCATCTACTTCCTTAGCGCTGTATAGTGCTTCATTATTCACAAAGGTTTTAATGTCATGACCAAATTTTTCTTTGAGCATGGCTTGTCCTTCTTCACGTCTCCTTTTCCATATATCGGACAACGCAACGATATCAAAATTCAATTCCTTGTAATGATCACCAAAGGCAGGCATCAATGAAGCGCGGAAGCGATCTGAAAAACCAACCACACCAACGCGCACACGATCATTGGCGCCAATAATATTCGCATAACTTTTTGGACTGAAAGCCAGCGCACCCAGGTATGTTCCGGCTGTAGCCATAGCCGATTTTTTAATGAAGTCCCTTCTCGAGTTTTTCATAGGTCTATGTAAATGTTAAGGTTATTTTAATTCTTTGATTTTAATACTTCTGAATGCGACATTGTCGCCATGATCCTGTAATAGAATTCTTCCTTTCGCAGCCATACCAAAGTTTTCAAACTTAGCGTATTTACTGCGCGCAACAAGGGCATTGTAGATTGGGGTGCCACGCTTGTATTCCACTACTTTATATCCATTAAGCCAATGCTCAATGCGGCTATCCGGATAAACAATAACCCGGCCATTATTCCACTCGCCCATCTTATGTTGGCCTCGTCTTTCTTTAATAGAAGGAATAAGATCATACAGGGAAGCTTGTGTGCGATTGCCCACCACGCCTTGCTTCGCATCAGGATGAGTAGCATCATCCAGAATTTGATATTCAAGTCCAATAGCTGATCCTTTATTGCCTTCACTTTCAGTAACAAAATATTTTAATCCGCTATTAGCGCCCTCGGTCAGCTTAAACTCAAATTGTAAATCGAAAGCACCGAACTCTTTTTCTGTAACCACATCACCACCATTTTCAGATTCAGCTCCTGCTGATTTCATTATGCTTAACGCTCCCTCTTTAATCTCCCATCCTTTCTCAGGAAATTTTTCTTTATAAGCTCCGCGCCAGCCCGTTGAGGATTTGCCATCCCATAACAATGAATAGCCATAACTCTTTTCAGTCTCAGATAGATTATTAGGAATGAAATTCATCACAAACACATCATTGGCCGGAGAAGGTTTAAGATTCTTTGTTTGGATGCGAACGTTGCGCCACCGAATCTGCTTGCCCGGTTGATCGTCTTTGCCAATCGCATGAACCTGCAAAGCAATGAATCCACTTAATGTAACATCATCC
>JANOUH010000139.1:0-1510 GCA_031416795.1 Cytophagales bacterium
TGAATCTTCTTTTGCGAATCAAATCAAGCACTGCGTTCGCTACTTCTTCCTGAGTTTGTTGTAAATAAGCTGGTCTATGAGCAACCGGTATTAACTCACCTTTTGCATTGAGAACACGCTTATCATCATCATTCTTCGTAAATCCAACGTGAACAATTCCAATATGAACTCCGGTGTTTGATAGTTCAATTCTGAGTGATTGAGCCAACGCGGTGAGCGCCATCTTGCCCGCACTATAAGCAGATGCTGTGGGTAAGCCAACCAGTCCTGCAGCACTGGATATAAAAACAATACTGCCTTTAGAATTTTTGATTGCAGGAAGTGCGCTTAATACCGGAAATGCCGAGCCATGAATATTACTTTCTATAACCTGGGCAAAAACTTTTGGGTCGAGATTTTCAAAGTAGTCGGACATGCTGATACCGGCATTGGTAATCAGGATATCAACTCGGCCAAAGGCTTCAATAGTTTTTTGAATGAGTTCGTCACATTCTAAAATCTGTGTAGCATCGGCACGTACAGAAATTACATTGTATCCTTCCTGTAAAAATGCCTGACGAGTCCTTTCAAGCCGTTCTTCATTTCGACCGTTCAATACGACATGAGCGCCTTGCCTACATAATTCAAGCGCGATCGCTCTTCCGATGCCCATGCCTGAACCTGTTACAATGGCTATTTTATTTTTGAAGAAAGACACGTGTTCTATTTTTTATTTTCGAGATAACCATTTGCCTTCAGCCATTCAAAACATTCCTTAATGCCAACTTCAATGGGCGTTTGAGGAAGTTGTAATTCTTTAATGGCTTTCGCTGCTGAGTAATAATGTTCATCGCAGGCAATCCGCGAAAGCGGGTAACTTATAGCGGGAGCCTTGCCCGTAATTTTTCCAATGACAGATCCAATTCCGCCATAGAGTTTTGCGAACACCGAAGGGATGGGAATGCCAGGAGGGTTTACTCCAATCGTTGTAGCAATCTTATTAAACGCTTCCTGATACGAAAGATTTTGATTGCCTAAAATATAGCATTCGCCAATTTGGCCTTTTGTTAATGCATTCGCTATGGCCACTGCTGCATCTTTCGCGCAAATATAGTTTCTGCCTCCTGCGGTATAGCCAGGAACCTTCCCTTTATACAAAGCGACAATCATTGCCCCCGAACTAGGATTTGAATCATAAGGACCAAACATAAATGTTGGATTCACAATGATGGCGGGCAACTTATTCTCCTTGACTTCCTTCAAAATAAATTGTTGTGTTTTATATTTTGAATCCATGTAGTCAAGCCCATACTTTTCTGATTTGTATGGATTATTTTCTACACCCGGAATATCTTTAGAACCAAACCCAAATGAGTTAGCGGTACCAATGTAAATCAGGCGATTTATTTTATTCTGATATACAGCATTCACAATATTCTTTGTGCCCTCAATATTGACCCGATTCACCAATGCTGATCGTGTAGGCCACACGCTAGTGCTTGCTGCGCAATGAATAACGGCATCACAACCG
>JANOUH010000140.1:0-9341 GCA_031416795.1 Cytophagales bacterium
CTGCAACTCAGGAAGCATCCAGTATAATACAGGTTGATCGAAGACCTTTTGATAAGAAGATTAAAATATCTGAGCGACAAAAGCTCAGAAGGGCAAAACAATTTTTTTCATTTGAAAAAGTAAAAGGTACTTACTTAAAAGAGATCTATTCTTTTATTGAAGAGTGCAGGAACGAAAGAAATCAAAGCCTCTCCATGAGCTTTGCGGAATTAAAGAGGACCGTGTTGACGTTGCCTACGCATTTCTCTTTCTATCGTGTTTTTGATGCCAGTGGCACTGCTGCTGCGGCAATCGTTATTTCAGTTAGTAAAGAAATTCTGTATACTTTTTATTATGCTCATGCGAGACGTTTTGATAAAGTTAGCCCAGTTGTTCTTTTGATGGATGGAATTTATGAAGTTGCACAAGAGCAAGGCATTGAGATGATTGATCTGGGTACTTCCATGGTAAATGGTAAAGTCAACCGCTCGTTGTTGCATTTTAAAAAGAGCATTGGGGCACAAACCAATCGCAAACTTATTTTTGAGAAGACATTGGTATGATGCCTCCATGGGTTACTGTTATTTGTGTTTGCTACAATCATGCGCGGTTTGTGACTGAAGCATTGGATTCAGTTATTATTCAAACCTATCCCAATGTAGAGTTAATAGTCATTGATGATGGCAGCACCGATGGTAGTGGAAAAGTGATCAAACGCTGGATGGCCAATCATCCTGATTCCACCCTGATCATGAACGGCAAGAATCTAGGTTATTGCAAAACGTTTAACAAAGCCTACCTTTTATCTAAAGGCAAATTCATTATTGATTTAGCTGCTGATGATGTTCTGATGCCCAATCGGATTGAGGAGGGTGTCCATATTCTTGAGAGAACCGGTGACGACTATGGAGTAACCTTTTCTGATGCGCAGTATATGGATGAGGACGGGAATCCGATCCGACTTCATTCGGAGAAATTTCCACATGAAACCATTCCAAGTGGTGATGTCTATAAGGATGTGATTCAACGTTACTTTATTTGTTCACCCACCATGATGTTTCGAAGGTCGCTGTTGGATTCATTAAAGGGATACGATGAGGCACTTGCGTTTGAGGATTTTGACTTTTGGATAAGAGGTTCAAGAAATTATAAATTCATTTACTCACCTTCTGTTCTTGTAAAGAAAAGAGTACTCTCCACATCCATGTCAGCAAAGCAATTCAGGCGTTCCAATCCACAGCGATGGTCAACGCTTGAGGTTTGTAAAAAGATTAAAGAACTAAATCGAACTCAGGAAGAAGTAGATGCATTGAAGCGAAGACTCTTCTATGAGTTAGGCGTATCGCTCAGGTCATTTGATTTTACGCTGGCATTTTCTTTTTGGAAATTACTGCGCTCAATCTGATTCATTATTTACGGTTATCCTGACCAAGGGCCATACTCAAGTAGCTCTCATAGCGGGACAATGTAATTTGATTATTCTCCACAGCTTCTTTGATTGCGCACTTAGGCTCGTTGATGTGCAGGCATCGTGCACCGAACTTGCAGTTCAAACGCAGATCTCTCATCTCCGGAAAATAATCTGAAATTTCCTGAGGTTCCATGTTAACCAATCCCCATTCTTTAATACCAGGTGTATCAATGATGAAGGTGGTTTCATCCAATTGAAACATTTCGGCAAATGTGGTGGTATGAGTTCCTTTATCTGAAAAATCTGAAATGGCGCTGGTCGTCTGAGTTATGATGGGTGATAATCGATTGAGTAATGTTGATTTGCCAACTCCAGAATGCCCCGCAACGAGCGTAGTCTTTCCTTCCAGAATCTTTTGAATATTTGAAATGTCATCATCGAAGCCAGCAGAAATGATCATGGTTGAGACGCCAAAGGATTCGTACCTATTGAGCATGGGGAGCAGCTCTTCAAGTTGATCCTGGGTGAGAATATCTTTTTTATTGAAAACTAATAGTTGTGGAATACGAAACGATTCGGCTGCCACGAGAAAGCGATCGATAAATCCCCATGATGTGCGAGGTTGCTTAAAAGTGGCCACCAACATGACCTGATCGACATTGGCTGCGAGCACACTAGCATGCCCTGTTCTCTTTACAGATTGACGCAGAATGTGATTTTGTCTTGGAAGAATTTCTGTGATGGAGCCTATACCGTTTTCCAGTTCAATCATGACACAATCGCCAACGGTTACCGGGTTTGATTCTTTTATCTCATCCAAACGAAACTTGCCCCTTACCCTGCATGGATATCTTTTATGGTCTTCGCCCTGCACCTCATACCATGATCCGGTTGATTTGAATATGCGGCCTTTCATCATGCAAGGATTGTTTTACAGAGCGAAATAATTTTTTCAGTGGCTCCCAGATTTTCTTTTACATAGGATCGTGTAACCTCACAAGCCAGTAAAAAACTTTCTGATTTGTTATTAAGCAATTCAAAATTCTTTTTCAGGTCGGTATAGCTGCCAACAGCAAATGCACCACCTCGCATAATCAAATCATTAGCCTCCTGAAACTTTTGATAATTTTTATCTCCAAAGAAAATGGGAATGCCATAGCAGGCCGCCTCAAGAATATTGTGAAGCCCCTTGCCAAAGGCACCGCCTACGTATGCAAATTCGCCATAGCGATAAAGTTTTGAAAGCATGCCTATGTTGTCGATAATCAGCACAGAATAACTCTCCAGATTATCAGTTGCCCTGGAATAACGGACTGTTTTAACATCAACGGCTTGTTCAATTTGAGTTATAAATCGCTCACTTATTTCATGGGGTGCAAGAATAAATTTTAGGGAGTGCTTTTGCTCATTAATGAAAGGGGCGAGCAATTCAAGGTCTTCAGGCCAAAGGCTTCCTACAACAATGGTTTTTTCATTCGCCTTAAACTCCTTTACAATTTCTATTTCATCAGCCTTTTGCGTGATTTCAAAAACCCGATCAAAACGAGTATCTCCTGCCAGAGTAGTTTGTGTAATTCCGATATTCTTAAGCAGCTCCATGCTTTGGGGAGTTTGTACAAAGAAGTGGGTGAATTTTTTTAAGATGTTACGAAAAAAGGCGCCATACCATTTAAAAAATACCTGATCAGCACGAAAAATACTGGATGCTGATATGATCGGAATATTGTTCGTTTTTAATTCATGGGTATAGTTATACCAGAATTCATATTTGATGAAAATGGCTAGTGAGGGTCTGGTGATTTCAATAAATCTTTTTGCATGGGATGACGTATCCCATGGCAAATAAAAAATATAATCGGCTTGCGGATAATTTTTTCTTACTTCATAACCAGAAGGTGAAAAGAAGGTAAGTAGAATTTTGATAGAGGGATCTTGCTTTTTTAAGGCTTCAATGATCGGGCGACCTTGTTCAAATTCACCCAGGGAAGCACAATGAATCCATACCGGGTTACCAGGATTGTTTTTGAATGCTGCCGCAAGGTTAGAAAACAAATCAGTGCGGCCTTTTACAAATGCATTGGCCTTGCTATTGAAAAGTGAGGCTAGTCTATAGACAACACGTGCAAGTAAAATTGAAAGATTATAAACTAGCAAAACTCGGTTTTTCTGTAAAAATACTCAAACAAATAGTCCGACTCGTCCCATTATCATTAAGACATGAAATAAAAATCCCATAAATTGCATTAATGAATAAATAACGCTATGAGAAAATTATTACTGGTAGGTCTCCTTAATGCTTTTGTTGTCTTTGGTGCAATGGCTCAACCCGATTACGGTGACATCATTAAAGGAAGTATCGCGGACACCAAGATTTTGTTGGAGGGCTACATCGGGCCTGGAATGCGTGGTTTGGGAAGTGGATTGAACCAGGGTTGGTATAATACAGCGAAGCCGCACGATAAATTTGGGTTAGATCTTACCATCACTACGTCATTGATTTATGTGCCATCTGATGAAGAACTTTATCGTGTGGATAACACTCAACTTAGTAAGATAAAACTGGTCGGGTATGATGGGAAACCGGTATCCTTAACAGGTTCTGCCAATGTGCCTACCATTTTCGGTCCTGACAAAGCGCCCACATACAGGGTATATGATCAGTCTGGTGTTACCAGTTCAACAGTAGAAGGCCCTCCAGGACTTGACTTGCAAAATAAAATTAAACTGACGAATGCCCTCCCAGTGCCTATGTATAATTTTGGGTTAGGCCTTCCAAAGAAAATAGATTTGAAGGTCAGATTTGCGCCAACCTTAACGTTGGGAGACCTAAAATTTAATTTATTGGGAATTGGTATTATGCACGATGTAGGACAGTACTTACCAGGTGTAAAAGCATTGCCTATTGATATATCATTGTTTGCAGGATATACTAAAATGGAGCTGGAGCAAGACCTTTCGAGTACCGCTAACACTGGAGGAACCGGTCAAAAAGCAGCAATGACAATAAATTCAGCCACTGTGCAGGCTCTCGTATCCAAGAAAATATCAGTGCTCACATTATATGGAGGAATAGGATATAATTTCTCTGATTCCAAAATTGATATAAAGGGCACTTATGATCTTGATGGTAATGGCACCCCAGAAACGAAAGACCCGCTTAGTCTTAACTTTAACACATCTGGATTTCGAGCTACAGCAGGGTTGCGCCTAAAATTTGCTGTATTTACACTGCACGCTGATTATACATTAGGAGGTTATGATGCATTGACGGCAGGCTTTGGTATAAATATCAGATAAAACACGCAATGAATTGTGAATGAGTTTGGAGCACTTCAGTATGCTCAAAACTCATTCCTTTTTTAGCGTCCTTTGAAATCAGCCTTTCGTTTTTCTACAAATGCTTTCATTCCTTCCTTTTGATCTTCAGATGCAAAGGTGAGATAAAAGTTCTTTCGCTCGAAAGCCAGGCCTTCATCAAGGTGTGTTTCGAATGAACGATTTACTGCTTCTTTGGCAAGTTGAACGGCAACCGGTGAGAGCTGCGCAATTTCTTTAGCAAGTTGTAGAGCTTCGTGCATATACATTTCTTTCGGCACTACTTTATTTACCAATCCATAATAATGTGCTTCTTCTGCAGATAGAAATCTTCCGGTGAGAATCAGTTCCATGGATTTGACTTTGCCTATGGCGCGAGTGAGCCGTTGCGTGCCACCGGCTCCGGGTATTGTTCCAATTTTTATTTCTGGTTGACCAAACTTTGCTGTTTCTGAAGCGATGATCATGTCACAGGTCATGGCGAATTCACATCCGCCACCCAATGCAAATCCTGATACGGCAGCGATAATTGGTTTCTTGGTTCTTCGAATCTGATCCCACGTGCTAAACTGATCAATCAACAACATGTCAATAGCAGACTTGTCAGCCATTTGTTTGATATCGGCACCAGCCGCAAAGGCTTGTTCATTGCCGGTAATAATGATGACACGAACCTGATCATTTTTATCAAGGGCTTGTAATGCATCGCGCACTTCTTCCATCAGTTGCTTATTCAAGGCATTTAATTCTTTGGGGCGATTGAGTTCAATCAAGGCGATGAAGGGTTCTTTCTGTTCAGTAACTTTTATGAATTCCATTTTTCAAATTTTATTGATGTAACAAAACTAAAAAATTACCGGTGTGAATAGCATAGATGAGGAGGGGTTAAAAAAAGAAAGGCCTCCTCTCGTTTGAGGAGGCCATTTCTAACCAAAAGGCGGATAAAATATGTGCTATGCAATTCTATATGCTGACCCTGGATTTGAAGTAACCTGCAGTTGATATATTTTAGCGGACTTATGAAGAAAATTTTATTTGTGTGTCTTGGCAATATCTGCCGCTCTCCGCAGGCCGAAGCTATTTTCAATCAGAAAATCAACAAAAAAGGGCTTATTCACGCCTACCAAAGTGACTCATGCGGCACTTCCAATTATCATATTGGCAATTCACCCGACATGCGAACCATTCAAAATTCTCTAAAAAATGGTGTACCAATTCATCATGCTGCCCGCCAACTATCAGATCAGGATTTAGATTCTTTTGATCTTATTCTGGCCATGGATCAAAGCAATTATACGAACATTCTTAGCTCGTCAACGGCTATTACTCATCAGCACAAAATTAAATTGATGAGAGAGTTTGATCCCCATGACGTAGGCGATGTGCCCGATCCTTATTATGGAAGCGAAGAAGATTTTCAACTCGTTTTTGATATCCTTGACCGATCTATTGAAAATATGATTGCTATGATCAACAAAGACAGCAATTAGCTTTTTATTAATACTTGCAAGGTAGAGCGTGACGATTGCTCCAGAATAACTCCGGCTTTATTTCTGTATTCGCCAACCGATGCTGCATCATAGTTTTTGATGGTGATCAAGGTTAATCCTGTGTTGTAGTACACTTCGAAATGCTTGCTGAGTTCTTGAATCAGTTTCAAAATCTTCTGATCGCGAAAGTCGACACAAATGGAAAACGAGATGGCTGAGTTTTGCATGATATTGATGTGGATATCATGATTCATTAATGCCTGAAAGATGAGTTCAATCTGCTGTTCATTCACAAACGTGTAGTCTGTCACCTTGCACGAAATTAAACATTGATTGTCCTTGAAGACAATAAGTGGAGGCAGCCTGTCGATTTTGCATTCATGAATGCGCGTACCTGGCAGCGAAGGATCATCAAAGTTTTTTACAAGCAATGGAATTTTTGAATTGGCGAGTGGCTTAATCGTCTTGGGGTGAATCACAGACGCACCGTAGTACGTCATCTCTGCGGCCTCCTGATACGGGAGTTCTTCAAAGACAACAGCATGAGGCAATCGCTTAGGATCGGCACTCATCACACCAGGTACATCTTTCCAGATGGTAACGGATTGCGCCCCAAGGCACGAGCCAAAAATTGCTGCGCTGTAATCAGAACCTTCGCGACCTAATGTAGTCGTCAATCCGGTTGAGGTAGCACCGATGAATCCTTGTGTGATAATTATTTTCTTTTCAAGAATCTTTTTTAGCGATTGTGAAGCTTCTTTTGTTTTTTCCCAATTCACTTTTCCTTCCCGATAGGTTTCATCGGTGGCAATAAAATTTCTGGCGTCCACCCATTCAACATTAAGCCCGGTGGATGGTAAAAAACAACTTAGAATAAAGGATGAAAGAACTTCGCCTTGAGAAACAACCTGATCATAGATCTGATCATATTCACCTGTTTTCGTTGCCTCAGTGGTAATCTTTTGAATTACATCATCAATAAATTTCTGTGTCGGAGAATCACCTAATTCAAGATTTTCAAGGGCTTGATGATGGTAAGATTTTATGTCTTCGAGTTCGTTGTTAAAATCTTTCTTTTGCTGTGCCAGGGTAACGATTCGTTCCAACGCATTGGTGGTTTTACCCATTGCCGAAACAACTACAAGAAGTTGATCCTGCGAATAACGCTTTAGGATAGAAGCCACATTTTTAATCGCTTGCGCATTTTTTACAGAGGCACCACCAAATTTAAAAACCTTCATAGTGTTAATTTTATTGATTTCAAACGATTGCAATGTATATTTGCACCGGTTAGGCGCAAAGCCTGGCCGAATTTAGCAATCCTCTTTCAAACACCATTCACATGACCAATTTCATGGAAGCTTCACGTATTGCATTGCCGATTGGAACGGCACTCGATCGGTTTATAAAAAATAATCAGGACCAGTTTCAATACGCCTCGGGTGAGCTGTCGCAATTACTTCGCGATATCGCGTTGGCTTCTAAAGTGGTAAACCGGGAGGTGAATAAGGCGGGCTTGATCGATATTATGGGAGCTGTGGGTTCGCAAAACAGTGGAGGAGAGCAACAACAAAAGTTGGATGTATTGGCCAACATTCGTTTTACCCGCGCCCTCACCAAAGGTGGCGAGGCTTGCGCACTGATTTCAGAAGAAACGGAATCGTATTTGGACCTAAAAAACGATGGAAATTATGTGATTGCTATCGATCCGTTGGATGGTTCTTCGAACATCGATGTAAATGTTTCCATCGGAACCATCTTTTCAATTTATCGGAGAAAGAGTGCTGTTGGTCAGCCTATTCAAGAAGAAGATATTTTGCAATGTGGACATGAGCAAGTTGCAGCGGGATATATTTTGTACGGATCATCGACCATGCTTGCCTACACCACTGGCCACGGTGTAAATGGATTTACGTATGAAAGCACGTTAGGTGAATACGTGCTCTCCCATCCAAACATGAGAATACCAGAAGAAGGAAACATTTATTCCATCAATGAAGGCTTGTCAAATTCCTTTTCACCAGCCATCAAATCATATCTTGAATTTTGTAAGAATGAAAATTATACGGCTCGTTATATCGGCTCACTAGTAGCTGATTTTCATCGAAACCTCCTTAAAGGAGGAATTTATTTGTATCCGGCAACAGCCAAAAATCCCAACGGAAAACTTCGTTTAATGTATGAGTGCAATGCGTTGGCTTATATGGCAGAACAAGCCGGAGGCAAAGCAACAGACGGAAAGAATAGAATCTTAGATATTAAACCCAAAGATTTGCATCAGCGCACGCCTCTTTATGTTGGGTCAACAAATATGGTGGAGAAAGCGGAGAGTTTTATTTAGCAGCCTCTGCTGGTTTTTCAATGAAGATTTCGGGTGCGTATTCATGTAGTATGCTATACCATTTCACCAATTTCTTGATGTCGGAAACATACACACGATCCTGATCATACTCTGGCAATATTGATTTCAAAAATGATTTTAACTCATTGGAATCTGAATTAGCATCCACACCCAGATCAGAACCAAAATCTTTATTGATTTTCTTTAACACATCCTGTAAGGCAACAGTGCCTTCTTTGGTAGTCGTGTAAATGGAAATCTCACTCAATAGTGACATGCGTTGAGATGCACCTGCCACTACTTTGCTTTTGGCAACATCAAGTGATTCTAGCAATACACCTGTTTTGCCAGGCTTCACCACTTTGTACAAACCACCTTTTCCACTGATCGATGCGATTTCTGTTAATTCCATAATGGGTTAATTAGCGGGCAAAACTAAGTTTACTTTGACAACTTAACAACGCAGAGATTAAAGATGTTTTCTTCTTATTTTTTTATCGCGTCCTCAATAAAATCCAATAAATGATCGCGCCCCGTCTTCTTCTCAGCCGAGGTGATAAAGATGGGTGGCAATTCTTCCCAATCTTTCAATAAACGAGTTTCAAAATTCTTTTTTGATTTCGCCAATTCAGATTGTTTGATCTTATCAATTTTGGTGAGCACCAAGGCGATAGGGATACCCAGGCCACCAAGCCAGTTGATAAAGTCAATATCTTTTTTTTGAGGCTCAAGCCGTGAGTCAATCAATATGAATGTACAATACACATTTTCGCGTTGTGTAAAATAAGACGTAATCATCTGAGAC
>JANOUH010000141.1:0-14243 GCA_031416795.1 Cytophagales bacterium
CTTCCTGGAAAGCATCCTCGCCTATCATGGTCGTTGGCACCTGGCCGCTGGTGATCGAGATGACAAGAGAACACAATCTCTTCGTTGCTGAGAGTCGGGTCGCTGCCTTTGATCAGTGTAGTAACAAAATCATAAAACCCAGGATGTTGGCCAGCTTTCACTTTCGCGGAGAGCATGATTTGTTCTCCTTGCTTTAGTCGTTGCTGGAAGTTGGCGGCTTGCTTCAAGGTGATCATGAAGCAAAACGTTTTGGTTTTTGCGAAACTGTCGAAGTGACCCCAGCGGATGAGGTTCTGATCTTCGTTCGACCAGGCCGTAACCTGGTTTTGAGTGTAGCTCACCATTCCGGCAGCGCCAAATTTTTCTATACCCAGTGCCACTACAGCAGCAGGAGAGGTGGAGATGAGCAGGATTTTTCCTTTCACATCTTTGCCCGCATAATCTTTCTCTGATGTTCCTGCGCCAACATCCACAAGTTCTGCCGTTACATCAGCACTCTCACTGTCTTCGGCTAATGTGATGGGCATCGATTCCCAGTCGGCCAATCGTATCGTTGGCTTCCACCCATTGTTTTCTTTTTTTAATTCCCACAGCTCGGCAAACTCTGCCTCCCAGGCAAGTCGCGCTTTTTGGGTGCCATACATGGATGTGCCGTCAGCAGGAATCTGAAAAGCTTCTATTTCTTCAAGTTTATATTCACGTAATCGGGATTCGATAAAGTCGATGGCTTTTTTAAAATCTGACGATCCGCGCATCCGGTGAAGTCGTGTGATGTATTCAAGGTTGCGCTTGGCAGATTCTCCTGATAATTCAGAGTGTATCGCATCCACGGTTGATTCTGATAATAAAGGGAGGTGCTGACTGAACCCATCGATGGTGATATTCAGTAAGAAAAGGAAAACTATGGGGATATAAATTTTCATGGGCGTAAATAAGAATGGACAAAATAGTATTCCTTTTCTGGGATTCCTATGGGATTTTAATCCAGCGGACGTAATTACAGTCGACTGTAGTCATTCTTCCCATCAGATTCACAGGCTAGAACCCGCGCTGATTTCCAAGGTTTCATCCCGATACAATGAAGCTGACCCGACAATGTTTATCCTTTGAAAACCGTTTAAAAAGATTTAGCCTACATGAAAAAATATATCATCCTATGTTTATTGTTTTGCCTTGTCATGAGTGAACCGGGTGTGGCACAAAACAAATCAGTAAAGCCACGCACCATTGTCACCACCGATGGTGAGTTAGAAGATGTAGATTCCTTTATCCGCATGCTGCTGCATGCCAATGAATTTTGAATTGAAGGACCGGTGATCAGCAGTTCGCATGGGTGCTTCACAAACTGAGAAGGAGTCCTTAGAGAAATTAATCAATGCGGCTGAAGCTACCTTCAGTAAGGAATTTTATAGAATTGATTCACAATGTGTGAATCATGTAACTCTTTTCAAATAAGTTGTAAAGCGTCCGAGCCAAAAAAAGTCAATTTTGTTTCCCTGATGCGCGTCATCATTTTAACAGGTCATGGATCATCACTTTCATTCCATGTCATCATCTCCGCGATAAAAACTCAGGTAAAAAGAAATGAAAGTATTGATGTTTGGTTGGGAATTTCCACCTCATATCTCCGGAGGTCTTGGAACTGCCTGTTTTGGCCTCACTCAATCCCTGACACAAGGAGGCACTCAAATACTTTTTGTCGTTCCCCGCGCCTATGGCGATGAAGCGTTAAGATTGATCAATGCGAGTGAAATTCTCATTTCAGAACCTGACAAAACCATCGTTGCGCCAGCATCAACAAGTACGCTTACGCAGACCGGCATGGAGGTGATCAACATTCCCTCCAACTTAAAACCATATTTATCAGCTAACCAGGAAGGCCAGGGATACGCAATTGAAGAATGGAGTTATGAGATTGCCACCGCACACTTAAGTTCTGACCGTGTTGAAAAAGGAAAAGCAAAAAAATATAAATTCTCAGGCACCTATGGTCCACAGTTGCTCGAAGAAGTAGCTCACTACAGCGAAGTGGCAGGGGCATTAGCCAAGTATCATTCGTTTGATGTTATTCACGCACATGATTGGTTGACGTACCAGGCCGGAATTGCAGCGAAGGAAGTAAGCGGCAAACCACTCATCGTGCATGTTCATGCCACAGAATTTGACCGTGCAGCAATCATCGATAAACGTGTATTTGCCATCGAATGCGAAGGCCTCGAAAAAGCGGATCGCATTGTAGCCGTCAGCAACTGGACCAAACGGATACTGATTTCCAACTATCATATTAGCGAAAAAAAAATCAGCGTGGTACACAATGGTATGGTTTCCAAAAAATCGGTTTCGTCCATCAAACCAAATCGCATCAGTAATCAAATCGTCACGTTTTTAGGAAGGATAACCCATCAAAAAGGTCCTGAATATTTTATCGAGGCGGCACGTAAAGTTTTATCCCGACTTCCTAATGTGCATTTTGTGATGGCTGGGTCTGGTGATATGTTACCCGCTATGATAGAACGTGTAGCATTACTCCGCTTATCATCCAGGTTTCATTTCACGGGATTTCTGAATGCAGCACAGGTTGACCGCATCTGGACAATCAGTGACCTCTATGTGATGCCTTCTGTGTCAGAGCCCTTTGGCATTGCACCTTTGGAAGCCATTCAAGCAGGAGTGCCGGTTATTATTTCAAAACAATCGGGAGTGGCTGAAGTAATGCCGCACGCGATTCAACTTGATTTTTGGAATGTCGATAGTCTGGCGAATGCTATATATAGTGTACTCCGGCACAAAAGCCTCGCAAAAACCTTGAGAAAAAAAAGCAAAAAATCACTACAACAAATTACATGGGATGTAGCCGCATCGCGAATTAAAAACCTTTATCATGAACTCGCTAACCAAAACTAAGCCGAAGTGCTATCTGAATATATATTTTCAGATTCATCAACCCAGACGCCTTCAACCGCTTGGCTTTTTTGACATTGGCTCGACCGATACAAACTTTGATGATACCTTGAATAAGAACATCATCAGGAAGGTGGCCAGGAAATGCTATCAGCCCGTTAACCTGATGCTGCTGAAACTTATTCACCAACATCCGAAACTGAGAATTACATTTTCCATTTCCGGTGTTGCATTAGAGCAGCTCGAAAAATATTGCCCGGCTGTGATTGAGAGTTTTCGAATGTTGGCTTCTACCGGTGCGGTGGAATTTTTAGGTGAGACATACTATCATTCCTTATGTTCGCTGATTGATCAGCAAGAATTTGCCTATCAGGTGAATAAACATGCAGAAGCGATGCAACGACTTCTGGGTGTAAAGCCTACTGTCTTCAGAAACACTGAACTAATTTACTCTGACCGGCTTGCCAGTATGATCCATCCGTTGGGATTTAAAGGTATCTATATTGATGGTATTGAGAAAATACTGGATCAAAAAACTCCGAATACCTTATACAAGCATCCACATGTATCTGATTTTAAACTTTTTCTTCGCAATTATCGGCTCAGCGATGATATCGCTTTTCGATTCTCAGATAAGAACTGGAAAGAATATCCACTCACGGCTAGAAAGTATGTGATGTGGCTTGAACAACAAAAACCATCCGATGGCAATCTGATTAATCTTGGAATGGATTATGAAACATTCGGAGAGCATCAAAAAAAAGGAACCGGTGTTTTACATTTTCTGGAGGATTTTCTTACCACCGTTGTGTCGAGTAAATCCATAACCACAATAAATCCTACTGAGACCATTCGAAGGCTACAGGCTCAAGAGCCTTTATCTGTTCCAAAACATATTTCGTGGGCCGATCGGGAGCGAGATCTGTCAGCGTGGCTTGGAAATGATATGCAACGAGATGCATTTGATTCCGTGAACAAATTAAAACACGATGTCATGAATCTCAATGATGATGGCTTAGTTGATACGTGGAGGTATTTACAAACCAGTGATCATTTCTATTACATGTCCACCAAAAGTGGAGAGGATGGAAATGTTCACCAGTATTTCAGCCCGTACCCATCACCTTACGAAGCATTTATGAATTATATGAACGTTCTCTCAAACCTGGAATTCAAAATTCGCAAGGCTCGTAAAAAATTGCTTCAGGAAAAGCAAGTGAAACAACATCGAAGTATTCTCACTGAATTATGTAAAAACTAAACCTTTAAAGCTATGCCATACGCGGACGGAAAGATTTTGCAAGACAGCGAATATGCTGCCCATCTTCTTGCACAGAAGGTAATGTGTTACAAAAACAGCAACACGATTGTAGTGGGTGTTGGCCCCAGTGGTTCCTCGGTTGGCCAATCGTTAGCAAAAGAATTAAATTTGCCATTTGAAGTTGTTTTGTGCAGAGATATCAAACATCCCGCTAATGAAAGGAAAATAATTGGGTCGGTAAGTGATGGTGCGGTGGTTATGTGTGACGATACTGATGACATACCTCAGGACTTTCTGATGCGACATATCATCAACCTTAAACATGAAATTGAGCATGATTACAAAACTATTTACGGAAATCGGCCGAAGCCATCGTTTCGAAATATGACTGTTATTCCGGTAGCCGATGTCCTAATTAATCCTGATGGCTTACTCGCAGGAATTGAGGCAATTAAATCGCACATACCACTCAAGGTCATTGTAGCCGTGCCGGTGGTTGCGCGACATGCTGCTGCAAAAGTGGCAGGTCAAGTCAATGACTTCGTGTTTCTCCGAATGGAACCTGGCAATCTTGATGAGAAAAATTATGTCGGAAGAAATTCTTACATCGATCTGATGAAAATTAAGAATTCGGTCATTTCATATAAGGCACGTAGCACCTTCGATCAATATTAGCGTTACTATGATTATCAACCATCATCTGCCCAAACATTTTAACATCAGAAGCAGTAGTATTTAGTCTTCGCCTGTCCACCGCGCTGCACTTCCAGCAATGAGGAAGGCTTCGCTATCGCTTCTTATTTAAAGATTGCTGCTCTCGTTGACAGGGCTCTGTTATGTATTAACAGCAACCTTATTCTTGCTCAGTAAATACGGAGTATAATAAGCTGGAATATTACTGAGTGGCAACACCTCTGGCTTGATGTTTATTCCAATTTCATTCATCATGAATGATCTTCGCTGTTCAATTCTTTTCCACGATGCAGGAAACCGTTTAGCCCATTCATTTCTCAAGGTCTCATTGGCAAGCACAATGCCATCTTCCATATTGGAGCACACAAACTCTTTTTCGCTTACCGGAATAATGTCCATCTGAAGTGCCATACCAGAATAAAGTTTTATCGTTGATCCACGGTAGAACGGGGAGTTTACCCATTCATCCAAATGCAACGTATGGCCCGTATTCACGGCAAAATCAAAAACAGATTGATCTCGCGCTGCCTCCACGTTGTTCGTAACCGCTCCAGCCGAAATACCTATGCCAATATTTTCATACCAGGTAACCACGGTTTTGAAATACGCTTTCCAATACAGTTCATAAAATTCACCGACTGGTTCATCAAGCTCACTGAAATTTTCGGCCACCATCCCGGCCCTTGCAGTCAGTGCGCCCCAGATTCCCAACGCACTTGTGAAGGGATCTTTTAACGCCACCTTATTCGCTGATGGACTGCTCAATCCCATCGAAGCCTTTTTGCCACTGGATACCATGGGGTGGCATGAATAGGGCAAGCCATCGCTGACAAAATTTTTTGCTAATTCGTATTCCCTTATGCCTGGTGTGAGTTGGTGCAAGAGATTTTTTATGCTGGTGGATGTGCGCGTGCTCGCCCACTCAAACCGAACTAATTCTTCCAAGCACGTATGATGGCGCAGGCCCGTTTCTGAATCCATGAAAATGCTGGAGACATTTGAAACTAGTTCCTTTTTACCCGTGAGCGTGCGAAGAAGATCAGCGAGGTAGGCAGGAATATCCAACATGAATGGATCAGTCAAATGGTATTTATAATAGCTGCATCCCACCCGAGCGCCTGCGCTAATTCCAAAATCAGTGAGTATATCAGATAATGTTCGGGATAACGAACGGTCTTGCCCCATTAAACTAAACTCCTGATACAGTTCGTATTCAAAAGGAATAGGACAAATACCGGTATATCCCATGCACTCATTTCCAAGCAATAGCTTTCTCTTTCCATTGATGTCGAGCAGTAAGAGAGCCTCTTCAAATCGTGGGTCGAGGTTGGTGAGAAAAGTAAGGTTGGCACTATGTTCACGATCAGCAAATACAAGCAAGAAATCAAGACTTTGCTCTTTCATTTTTTGAAGCGTGTTTTGGAAACGCATCTCAAATTGATGAGCTGGAATTTCTACGAGCTCTTCGCATAATCCAAAATCGGGCAGCGCAACTTCTTTTAATTGAATGGAAGACATTTTGTTTTAGAGATTTAGAGTAGGGGAGTAAAGATAAAGCATAGTTTGAAATGAAATTTTATCTCCTTGACGCGTGTCCTCACAAAGCGAAATACGAAACGATTTCTGTCCCTGCAGCAGTGGGCTTAAATGATGATGATATGCAGATGTCCTGGTTGTTATTGGTCACTGGATTCTACCACACTGAAAGCTCAACACACTATTAGTCACCCCATAACTGTTTTCAATTTTCAATTGCCTATTGTCGATTAAATTATCCCTTCCGCACAAAAACGGATTTGAGGCCCATAGCCCCGAAGCCTTCTACTTTGCAGTCAATATTGTGATCACCGCTGGTCAGCTTGATGTTCTTCACTTTCGTGCCAGCCTTAATGGCTTTCGATGCACCCTTTACTGGTAAATCTTTGATAATGACAACGGTATCGCCATCCTGTAACACGGTTCCATTGGCATCCTTCACTACGGTTGAATCGGTAGTTTCTTCAACCGCGGATTTAACGGGTTCGTTTGGGTTCCACTCGTGGCCACATTCGGGGCACATCATGGAGGTGCCGGTTGGGTATCCGAATAACGATTGGCAGCTAGGGCATTCGGTGGATTCAGGCATGTATTAGATTTTGCGCAAAAATACTGAAGTTATCTAAATAGTTTTCGTGTGATAAATGGGTGTTGCTGATCCGGCCAATTAAATGTGAAACAGATTATATTTATCTTCGAAGTTCGATATTGTCCTTTTCACTTTCGGAAATTGTTAGCCTTAACCTATGATAAAAAAATCATTTAAGATCCTCCTGCTAAGTGCCATGATGCTTGCGTTAGTCTCCTGCGCTAACAAGAAAGAAGCACCTGTTCAGGAAGAGAAAAAAAATACAAAAAAGGTTTCCATCGAGGAAATTGAATCGGGAATAAAGAGCTTTATTCAAAAGAAGACAGAAGAAAATGGTGGCTATTTTCAAGTACACGATAGGGGTCAGGATTTTCGCATGAAACTGGTGCGCGTGCATACCGAATACCTGTCTAACCTAGGCCCGAAGAGTCATTTTGCCTGTGTCGATCTGGCGGATGTAAGCGGTGATGTGTATGATGTAGACTTTTTTCTTAGTGGAGAACCGGGAGCCATGGATGTAACCGAGACCAGTGTACATAAATTAAATGGTAAACCTTACTATGCCTGGAAACAGAAGAAGGATAAAACTTGGAATCGTGTTCCCGTCAAGGATGCCGCCACCCGCTTACTGGGAGTAGTTGAAGGAAGTGATTCATTTGAATTTTATTATCAGGTGGTACTACCCGAAATCAAGGGCGATGCAAAAATGTGGATTCCGATCGCCACATCGAATGCTTACCAGTCGATAAAAGTAACCTCCATGAGCGTACCGGTGGAGTACAAACTACTCAAGGACAAAGAGTTCAATAATACGATCCTCTATCTCGAACCACGTGCGTTGCACAGCCAAAAAACAATTGAGATTGCATATCAGGTGAAGCGTATGGAACGCGGACCGATGGAAGAAGCAGGGCCTGTGGATGACCGCTACCTGAAAGAAAATCGATTAATGCCGGTAGGAGGTCGCTTCGCGGACGTGGCGAAAGAAGCTACCCACGGGCGCGATGTAAATGCACTAATGAAGGCCAGGGCGTTGTATGACTACATCATTGATAACATGCGCTACATGAAGTATGGCAACTATGGGAAGGGTGACGCTAATTACGCCTGCGATATCCGAACCGGAAATTGTTCCGAATTCCATTCCTTTTTTATTTCCCTGGCCAGGTCTTCCGGGATTCCAGCCCGGTTTGCCATCGGTGCGTCTATTCCATCCGAAAGGAATGAAGGAGGCATCGATGGATATCACTGTTGGGCAGAGTTCTATGCAGAAGGAAAATGGTGGCCAATTGATATCAGTGAAGCCAATAAATATACCGCACTGGCTACCTATTATTTTGGCCACCATCCGGCCAATCGCATTGAGTTCAGTCAGGGCCGCGATCTTCAGGTTGAACCTGGTCCTGCGTCAGGGCCGATTAATTTTTTGGCGTACCCTCTATTGGAGATCAACGGCAAAGAGGCTACCGCGAAAACAACCTTCTTGTTTAAGCGACTGAATGCTCAATCCTTATAAACTCACTAATTTTTAGTGGAGTCTTTAGGGTGCTCGGAACCTGCAGGATGTTCAGTGGAATCGGAAGGATGCTCGGTGGAATCCGAAGGATGCTCCGTGGAATCAGAAGGCACCTCAACGGTAGGCGCTTCTTCTTTTTGGGCTTGCTTGCCACAAGAAAAAAGGGCCGCAGCTGAAAATAAGGCGATCAAAATAATCGATGCCAGTCTTTTTTTGAATGTTAACATAAAATGAAAGTTGTTTAGGTTTAGGTTAGAAAATTGAATCTAAGATAAAACCTTTGATTGAATTTTTATAACCAGGCAAGCAGAAGCCTCAATTTCCCATACCTTGGTGGGGTGTCATCAGGAATTATTTAAGGTTTAAAAGTTCCCACAAATTACCTGGCTTTTCACTAACGACATCGTTCAATAAATACGTCATGAGGATGATCATGGCAATGAAAGCCAAAACAATAACAACTTGATTCAACGATACTTTCTGAATGTCTTGTTTTGCTTTTACGTCACAAATTTCACCCGGACAGTATTGTGCCTTCTCTTTATAAAACAACTTATAAAATACACAGCCAATACAAATTCCAAAGGCAGATTCGAAAAACAAGAAGATTAAGCACACAAAGCAGGTAAGCCCGGAAACCACACTATAAGAATTCAGCACCACCATTAGAAAGAACATCATCGTGGCCAGCACGATACCAATCATCCAGGCAAACCGTTTTTGCGCGGCACCTACATATTCTGGATTTTGACGGCCTACGATGAGCCGGCCGATAATGAGGGTAGGTGAATACTTCGGACTAATAAACACCCGAACAATCATATCTGTAAGGAATACCATGATCACATACTTGATCATGACAAAATTGCCTTTGAAAATAATCATCATTAAAGAAATGAACATGAATACAAAGAGGATCCCGGCCGAAGCCCTGATTTCACGTTCATTTAAAACTGGGATGCTATATCCTGAAACCTCTTCGCCAAATTTTACGGGTCTGCTCATGGGTATTATTTTTAGGTGATACAATTAAGAGATTCCTTTGCTGATGCTCTACTTGTAACGGTAAAAAATGCTGAAGGTTAGCCCTATAAAAACAATCCCATGCAAGGCATGACAGATCATGACAGTCTCATTAAGCATTTGTTGTAAATTTAATGTCTATAGAAAGTTACAGTCTTAAAGCCTATTAAAAGCAGGAAAGAATTCTTTTACATTATGATACTGAAACCTCTTACTTTTTTAATAAGAAAGTCAAGGAAAAAGTTTTGAAAGAAGGATTGGTTCTGGTTTGAAGTTCAAGCTTCATTCAATTCCAATGTTTGGCACAGTGGCAAGCATCACTTTATTATGAATACAGATATGAACCAAATGCCGGCTAGTGATAAACCTCCAACGATGGATAATATCCAATAACACCTGGCATCCATATCCATTTCGGATGCATCACGCTGATAATAGATTTTCCCAACTGGCTTTTCGAACTTTTTTATGGCATTTAGTTTCATAGTGAGGGGATTGGTTTTACAAAATGTTAAATATCAGGATTTAGGTTTCAGGACTTTTATGCCCGGTTAGATGGGATAAATGGATAAAAGATTAATCACATTTTGTGAGTCGACATATTTTTAGGATGAATTGAATCTATAAAGTGTCGAAGCGTTGTTTCGATTATCCCTATAGGGGCTTTATCTGGAAACTAGAACACGTTCATACGATATATGGCTACTAAAATTTCCTTTCGATTATAGAGAAGGATGTTGTAGTTCTTGACGCCTCTCGATTTATCGGAAAAGCTTTGCAGCCCCGGCTCACCAGCATGAGGACATTATGTTCCTGGAAAGTTTTTTTCTCTTCACTAAGTATTTCGGTCACATTCAGTAAACAACCACCTGCAAAGCAGGTGGCTTGTGAAAAGATGAGGGCATAGCCCTCAGGCCTCCTGCGATCCAAACATATCGAAGTTCTGGCTTTGTGTTTCTTCCTTCTTATCTTCTCCTTCCTGGTATTTCACATAGCGTCTTATCATATCTTCATCTATCCCTACTGTATTCACAAAATACCCTCTCGACCAAAAGTGATTCCCCCAATAGGGTTTCTGTTTTAACCGCGGATAGGACTTAAATAGCTTGATCGCCAACTTACCTTTCAGTGTCCCCATCAATACCGAAACAGATACTTTCGGTGGTATTGACACAACAATGTGAACGTGATCAATTTGAACGTTCATCTCTATTACTTCTGAACTTTTCCACTCGCATAGCATTTTTATATCATGTTCCACCAATTCCTTGACCTCCCCAAACAATACCCTGAATCTATATTTTGGAGTCCAAACAATATGATAGTCACATTTATAGACAACATGTGACAGCTTTTTATACTTACCACTCATTCCGTAAATTTACGGCATAGCCATCAGAACATTACCACCTGCAAAGCAGGTGGTTTTCTGAGTTTCAATAAACATGCCTGACGCACATAAATAGATTTATACCCGATTGGGTATAAATAATTGAAATGTGATTCAATTATACCCTTTCAGGTCAAATTTGAAAGACTTAAAAAATTGAAAACCGGAATATCACTGGAACATGATCGGATATTTTCAATGCATCGCTTAACGAAGAAAATTCTTTATAAAAATGAATAACCTTTGCCCCGGAGAATTTAATCTTCTGACTCTGATAGAAAATATTATCAAATTCAGAAGCCAGGCAATCGTTATTGATGCATTCTTGTTTTAGCGAAGTCTTTTGTTGTTCTATTACCGGCTTATAATCAAGTTTTTTCAGGGGATTAAATACCGTATGTGATTGTGGTAAATTAAAATCTCCACAAAAGATAATATTCTGATCTGAATATTGCTCAGGTAAAAACTTAAAATACTTTATCTCAGTTTCTGGGTTCATTGACTTCGTGATCGCATGAAAATTACTAAGGGTAATCATTTTACCTTCCACCTTTACAATGATGAAGAAAGGCTCACGATCGATTTCAGCTTCATATTTTTTCTCTAACCAGGCATGCCCAATTTTCTGAACCCGATTCGATTTCCAAACGAACGCATAGCGTTCTCTTTTATAGCTGTTGCCCGAAGTGGGATCGCTAACTACATAGTCCCATTTTATGCCCATACGATTTAGCTGATCACTCAACCTGGCAACGGCCTCAGCTCCTCCATCTCCTGCTACAACTTCCTGAATGGCTATAATGTCATAGTGTTTAATCGTATTAGCAATAAACTTGATCTCCTCATCATTTTTTGAACTACCAAAATCTTTAAGGTTCCACGTACAGAGCGTAACATCAGCCAGCACTGTTGTGATGAAAACAAAGAAGCAGATCATTGTACAGCAGAATACCCTGGTGAATAATTTGAGATAATAAACCATGATCATCTTATGGCTACCTGATTGCACTCTTGGTAAAGCTTTGGTTTTGCGGGAGGGATGGTGCAGCTTTGGCATGTGTGCCGCCTTGGGTCGGCCTCACTTTCGGGTTAGGCTTATCTGAATTTGGAATTTTTGTCATTGCCCCTTGGCTATTCATTTCCACTCCTTAAGTTTAGTCGTGTCAAATCCAATTTATTTACGTTTTTCAATCTGTTGTCACGTCAATTTAGCTCTTCTCTTAATGTGATGTGTCCAATGGTAAAGCGTTGAGTATTCTTTATTGGTTCTACTTACAAATGTTGTCCCAAATTTCTCTTTAAACATTTTTAATTCTTCAAAGCGCAAATCAAATGTATTACCAGATGGAGCAGTTCTCTTTTGTATTTTGGTCATATAAACCCAAAGAGTGTAACCTCTGTCGTTGTTCCTATTCAGGCTAACACAGATAAAAGTGAACTTGAAGAGCCTCTAGTCTGGCCAAATGGCCAACCACCATCCTACCAAGGATAAAAAGCAAAAGTCAAAGGAGTCCTTGATCGTAATTTTTTAAGATTGTAGAGAAGAAATTTGATAAATCAGAAAGTGAAGAATTTTAAAATGGGTTTTTAGAGACCCCCTTAATTAATAAGGTAACGAGATCGTCTCCGGTTCTATTAACTCATAGTTATATTCATTTATTAAAAAACTTATCGGAGAATTTGGAAATGAAATGATTTCATTCTTACCGAGTCCCCAAGGCTTCCAATAGATTGCCAACACCTCGCCATACATTTTATCATCCCAATACCTGAACAAAGGATTTTCAGTATGCGCGGGCAACGGAACAGCTTCTACATACACGCTATCTTCTGTTGGCTGTATTTTATATTCAGAAGAAGTATTTAATAAATAATTGGAATAAATAAATCTTCCGCAAAGTTCTTCAAACTGAATGGGGTGCAATGTTTTATCAGCAATTTTATCAGTAAGCTCTTTGTGATAAATTCCGTTTTCCCCGTTATCCTGAAGGCAGGCCACTATTCCAAAATCGTTCATGCCTAAAGTAAAATCTAAGTTGTTGGCACTGTCTTTATAATTAAATACATCTTTTGAATATTTTATTTTAACTATCCTAATAGTCCAAGGGTTGGCTCCCTTAAATTCCATCGGCACCACCAGCGATTGCAACATTAAATGAAGGTTTTTGAATTTGGCGATTAAAAAATGTGACAAAGCTAAGGTTTCTCCTAGTGCTTTTTGTTGCTTCATTCCAAAAACAATATCGTGGTATAAAATACCGTACACCAATTTGGCCATCCATTGAAACAATCGTTCTTCCGGAATTTTTTTAACTTCTTCGTAACCTAACGAAAATGCTTGTTTAATCTCTTCCTCCAATGGGTTCAGAGTATTTTCAATAACACTGGTAAAGCATGGTAATTTTAAATCTTGGTATTTTACAACATTTTTCTCCTCTAACATCTGCAATGTTTTATCTTTTAAAGAATAACGATCTAAAAGCCATTCTGGAAACACAGAAACGTGTTCTTCGGTAGAACTTATTTTTTTACCGGTAAGAAAACATACTTCCGGATTAAAATCGAAATGTTCGAAAGGATTGTAAAGATTGATTGCCATCCGTGTAATTTTTTTTATTGGGTTAATAAAGTCTTTCAACATTTTGCTTTGTACACCACCGCATCAAGTTTCATTTGTTTTATCATGCTCTCCAATCCTCCGGCACGTTTCATCGAAAGCATACTTTTAAATCCTATCCTTTCAATAAAATTAAGTGGTGCATTAATAATTTCATCTGGTGTATGTCCCGAAAGCACATGAATCATCATAGCAACAAGTCCTTTCGCATAATCTGCATTCGCATCTGCTTGAAAAATAATTTTCCCGTCCACCAATTCACTGTATAGCCATACATGCGCCTGACATCCTTTTATCATACGGTTATCTATTTTCAGTGAATCATCTAATAGTTTCAGATTTTTTCCCAAATCAATCAGATACCCAAATTTATCAAACAAGTCCTCAAACTCCGCAAATTCTTCCACCAGTTCTTGCTCTGTATTTTCTATTGTTTTCATCTCTGTCATTTTTTGATTTTTTGTTTAATTGATTTATAAATCTGCTGCCTGAGCAATTAGCTCGGCCACATCCATTACTTTAACCGATTGTTCTTTATTGAAATGTTTTACACCATCGGTCATCATTGTGTTACAAAACGGACAACCAACAGCAATAATATCAGGACTCAATGCCAAGGCTTCTTCCGTGCGCTCAACATTTACTTCTTTGTTACCTTTTTCAGCTTCTTTAAACATTTGCGCTCCGCCTGCCCCACAGCACAATCCCTTTGCTTTA
>JANOUH010000142.1:0-4313 GCA_031416795.1 Cytophagales bacterium
CCTATCCAGCCTGGAAATAGTGGCGGTCCTTTATTTGATATCAAGGGAAACTTAATTGGAATTACGTCTTCTGCATTGAATAAGGAATACTTCAATTCAGAAAATGTGAATTATGCTATTAAGTCCACCTACTTAAAAAATTTAATAGATGTTCTGCCAGAAAACATTCGACTGCCAAATTATCCGGATATATACAACAAGTCGTTGACGGAGAAGATAAAGCTGTTGTCGGATTTTATCCCGATTATTAAGGTGAGATAACCTTCATTTTCCCTACTGATCTTTCAAACTCTTAGCAGGATTGGCCATAGCTGCACGAATGGATTGTCCGGCTATGGTTAGCAGTATGGCAATAAGCACGATTATTCCCGGAAGTAGAATCATCCACCAGCTGATATCTATTTTATAGACAAATCCTGCGAGCCATTGATGGAGGTGAATAATTTGTTGCGCTTAAGATTTCTAGACGCAGTAATCCAATAGTGTTTCAGCATCCGGCTTTACAGAACGAGTTCAGATTCTTCAGAATAGTATTTAATTCACTAAAGTAATCCGTTCAAAAGTAATTTTCAATAACCAATCCCATCTAAAAAATGAATTGACGAAACGTTCTCCACTATGGAGAAATGCTTGATACGGAAGATATACGTCAAAAGCTTTTTACCCTCCTGAACGAGTACTCTAAAAAGAAGGCGGGTCGCATTCATCTCACAACTCAACTCGCTTTCCGGTTTTCGCAGCCAGGTAAATGGCATCAACAATTTTCATATCCTTTAGTCCTTCCTCTCCATCAACCGATACAATAGGTTTTTTGTTTTGCAAAATAATATCTGACATCTCATCCATTTGCACGGTCTGATGGGTGATGTGCTCATGCTTTAATTCCCCTTTATTCGTTCGACCTAGAATGGGTCCATAGCCGGTGGAAGGTTGCATCTCAGCAAATCCTTTATCGCCATTCAGAAAAAAGCGATCAAGGTTATTCATGCTATACGTTGATAAACATGAAGCAACCGCACCACCGGGAAAGCCAAATTGAAATTGAATGGTTTCATCTAACCCTTCCTTAAATTTTACAGGATTCGTTTTTGTTTCCTGGGCTGTAACCCACGTAGGCTCTTCACCAATCATGTAGCGCGCACCATTTACAGAATAAATACCGATATCCATCATAGCGCCTCCACCTGACAGTTCCTTATTCATTCGCCACTGACTGGGATCACCGATGATAAAACCACTTAATCCTTGAAAGAATAGAACCTTTCCAAAGTCTCCTGCATTTCGCATGCGGATGATTTCAAGTGTCTTCGCTTCAAAGTGCATGCGATATCCGATCAGCAATTTTACGTTTGCTCTTTTGCACGCGTCCACCATCTCTTGTCCTTCCTGTGCATTGATGGCCATCGGCTTTTCACAAATCACATGCTTGCCGGCTTGTGCTACACGAATACACTGACTGCGGTGTAGCGCATTGGGTGTAATGATATACACAGCATCAATGTCAGGATTGTCTTTCAGCTTATCGAAGTTTTCGTAGTTGTAACAATTTTTTTCTGGAATGTTAAACTTGCTTTGCCAGGTTTTCACTTTTGAAGGCGTGCCACTAATCACTCCAACAAGCTTAGCTCTTTTGCAAGACCTCATGGCTTCGGCTACACGCGTGCCATAGCTACCCAAACCCATGATGGCTACTCGAAGTACCGGACCTTCGTAAGGAAGATCGTTGAATAGCGATGTGTTTTCCATACCATAAGAGGCGGTAAACGGCACGGCTAATGCTGTCGCTGTAATTTTTTGCAAGAAATTTCTTCGTGAATTCATGATCATCGGGGTTAGATATATGAAGGTCTTAAAATTTGTTCAGGTGATAGTATCAAATATAGAAAATCTGGCGGTTATGACAGTCCTCTATTTTAATGGAAGGAGAGAATTTTAGCTTGCTTGAAATATAGAAATGGGCTCAGGAATTTTATAAAGTAGCTTGCAATGACTTTCGTCATCATATCTAAAAATAGTTGAATATTAATTTCAAGAAAAGCATGAATTAATAATGCGTTTCATGAACGCAGAAGCATGGTTTGTCGTTGCATATGGTGTAGTCCTTATCTGTATCTACGATAAGAATTACCGGAATGTCCTGAACACTTCAGGATTGGAAATTTTAAAATGGAATGTTATGAATACCACAACCAAAGTCATCACCGGATTTATAGCTGGAGCGTCATTGGGTATCCTTACCGGTATTTTGATTGCGCCTGACAGCGGCAAAAAAACCAGAGAACAAATAGCAGACAAAACCAAAGATCTTAAGAACCGCATGGTTGGATCTTATGACGATGTGAAAAAAGCTTACAACAAAGAAGTTGAAGCCTTGCTGAACAGTGGAAAATCAGGAATTGATACAATGAAAAATACACTGAAAGTTTAATCATTGATTCATGAAAATCTTGATGAGTGGCCGGAGCGATACCGGCCTCTAAAATCTTTTGTCTTTATAAAACAAGGATATCCATCAAGAACATCATCCGTTGACTTAATAGGTGCCCTGATTGCGATGATCGCCAAAACGTTTTTGAACGGTGCGTTTTAATGGGATTTGCATGCCATCGGTACTTTCAAGCCAATCGTAAATATCATTCGTTAACTTTTCTACCAGCGCCTGATGCTCCGGGCTTGCTATGAGATTATTCATCTCGTAAGGATCTTCCTGCAAATCATATAATTCATTCGTATCCCAAATACCATGATAGCGAATCAATTTATAGCGATCGGTTCTAACACCGTGCATGGTCGGAGTTTGAGGATAATCATGTTCCCAATAGTATTCATAAAAGATTTTATCCCGCCATTTTACTTCCTTTCCTTGCAGTAAAGGCAAGATAGATTGTCCTTGAAAATGTGGTGGCTTCTCAATTCCCGCTACTGCGAGAATAGTGGGTGCTACATCAATGTTTTGAATCATCGGCTCCATCGTTTTTGATCCTCCAAAAATTTCAGGGCACCGAATCAGAAATGGAACCTTCACTGACTCTTCATAAAAATGTCGTTTGTCAATCAAGCCATGTTCGCCAAATGAAAACCCATTATCACCCATATAAATCACGAGTGTTTCTTCAGCCAATCCATTTTTGTCGAGGTAATCCAATAATGCGCCAACACTTTCATCCACACCTAAAAGTGTTTCGCAATAGCGCCTGTAAAACTCCGAGAAACTAATTTTGCCATAATACATGTAGTCTACGCCATGCCAGCTTTCACGTTGCATTTTTTGCCAATCGGGTGGGCGCCCTTTTCCATAGTACTCTTCCCCTTTCAATGGTTCCTTCTTTGAAACTTCTTGCTCAATGGATTGATTAACCGATTGCTTTCCTTTCACCTGACTATCCGAAGTGCGAAAAGAAAGTGGTAACCCAATAGGTTCATTTTTATATTTCCCTTTATGACGTTTGGCTGGTTGGAAATCAGCATGCACTGCTTTGTGTGATAGATATAAAAAGAATGGTTTCTCTTTATCGCGATTTTCTAACCAGTCTACAGCATGTTCTGTTAACAAATCGCTGATGTAAGCAGAGTCTTTGTAGGCAACTTGTTTTCCGTTGATGTTCAATGTGGGATTATAATAGACGCCTTGTCCTTTAAAACTTTCCCAATGATTAAATCCAGGTTTCGGTTCGTCCGTCTCATCACCCATGTGCCATTTGCCAAAGAAGCTGGTTTGATAACCCGCCTCTTGAAGATACTGAGGAAAGTAAATCAACCCTTTTGGAACAGGTGCCATGTTATCAACAACCGTATGATTGTGTGAAAAAAGTCCGGTAAGAATGGATGCACGGCTTGGTGAACACAACGCGGTAGTAACAAAAGTATTTTTAAAATAAGCTCCTTCTCTCGCCAGCCGATCCATAGCGGGCGTTTTCAGCCACGGCACCTTGCCGGTAAAACCCATGAAATCAAAGCGATGGTCATCCGCTAAAATGAAAATGACATTTCTTGGTTTCACACCTTGTCTGCGTTGAATCTGAAGCGCATCTTCTTTGGATGTTGAATCATTGGATATGCAGCCTGTAAAAGCAAGAGCCGGAAGTAAAAGAAAAAAGAAGATCTTCATATACAATTTATCATTTGTGCTTGATACACTTCAAAAAAATGAATTTGGAGTGGGTTCTTTTCAAACTAGTTACTAAGAAATAAAGTCAGAATCAATTCTTCAGGGTATTGATGAACGTATTCTCTTTTTCAGTAAATTGATTTCACGATGACTCCTTCATCGAATTAGACGCGAATTCCATGTGACCAAACTTTAAAAAATAAAA
>JANOUH010000143.1:0-2117 GCA_031416795.1 Cytophagales bacterium
TTTAACACCACATTTAAAAAACTAACAGGCCAAACGCCCTCCGAATGGCGTTCGACTTTATAAAATCGGTCTTCCAGCTTATAAAAACGGGCATACTTTTATTTTGAGGAACCGTTTCTTTGAAAAAAAGATCGCCATGAATCAACCCACTATTCTCGAACAATCAAGAACGAACAATCAACAACGAAGACACGACCTCGACTGGCTGCGCCTCATCGCCATCGGTATTCTGTTATTTTTCCATACCGGGATGTGGTTTAATGAGTGGGGCTGGCATGTGAAGAATAGTGAAACCACCACCACCTTTCAATTTTGGATGATCTGGTCTCATTATTTCCGTATGCCCTTGTTGCTTTTCATCTCCGGAGCTGGCACCTATATGGCGTTGGGAAAACGAACTCCCAGGCAATTTGCCGGAGAGCGTTTTCGCAGATTATTCATTCCGCTGGTGTTCGGCATATTTGTAGTGGTGCCGCCCCAGATTTATTATGAACATATTAAAGAGTACGCAAGCTATGGAGAGTTCTATAAAACGGTATTCAATTTTGTTCCTTATCCGGAGGGAAGTTTCAGCTGGCATCACCTGTGGTTCATCCTTTATCTTTTTGTTTTCTCGCTGCTGGCGCTGCCATTCCTTAACTTCTTGCGATCAGCGCGAGCAACACCATTCAAAAATAAAGTTTTCAAATTTTTGGGTAGCCCAGCGGGAATATTGTTTATACCCTCTTCGTTTATTCTTGTGACACAAATTATTCTGCGTCCTTATTTTCCGGAAGAGACACACGCGCTGGTGAATGACTGGGCATTCTTCACGTTTTACTTTTTGTTTTTTGTGATGGGTATCCTTTGCTACTCCAGTCCCAAACTTTGGGAAGCCATTGGCACCAACCGAAAATATTTGTTGATCACCATGCTTGGTTCACTCATTCCATTTTACTTCTGCTATTTTCATTTTCGTGATCTGATTCAATTGCCGTGGACAATCGATACGATTGAAACTATGTTTGATGTTACCTCTATCTTTGTAAGCTGGTTCACGGTGATTACCATCATTGCTTACGGTCAGCATTACTTAAATAAACCTCACCCATGGCTAGCGAAAATCAGTGAAGGCTTATATCCATTTTATATTTTACACCAGACCGTGATCATTGCCATTGGCTATTACATTTGCCAATTAGATTGGAGCATAGCCGCCAAGTACTGGACAATAGCCATACTCACGCTGATCAGCTGCACAGCATTTTACATGTTGCTGATCCGGCCATTTAATGTGATGCGGTTTTTATTTGGGATGAAGGCGAAGATGAAAAATTGATGTAGTTTAGGTTAAGATATAAGAAATATCAGCAATTGATGATATTTGGGAGTTGCCAGCAATGCCAATATGAAAATTGAGTTATCAAGTCGACTGACATTAGTTTATAAAATCTTTGGACTCTTTTGGGGTATTTTGGTTACAGCTGTCATAATCATGTATGCAATTGGGACAGCGAATCCTTTTGTATTACTCCTGTTGTTGGTTTTTCTCTTACCGACAATTATTACATACAAATTAAGCAAGGTGACTTTTGACGACAACTTTGTTTATGTAAAGACATGGTTGACCGAAGAGAAGTTTGAATTAAGAAAAGTTAAATCAATTAATGAAGGGGACTTAATGACGATGGACCCATTTTTTCAATTAGAAATAATCAGTGACGACAATAAAACAATAAAGAAAATTGAGTTTGCGCCAAAGCAATTTGAGAGCTTTGAGTACTTCTTTAGAAAAAAGTACGGGGGACGACTTTTGATGTTAAAACGACAAATAGAAAGAGCGAGGGACAACGAACAAACATTCTGACTAGAGCAGGCACAGCTGGCAACAAAATGTTTCTGCAATGGTGCCATGACGAGTTGGTTTTAAGTTTTATCTTCGTTCAACGTTTTCGTTTCGTGGGACAGGACGCAGCTTCGAAAGCCCAAGCCGCCATAAACACAAACGTGTGTGTCTTGAACAAAGTCCAGTTGTAAGGACGATGATGCTGTACAAATGATGGAAGACTCTTAAATTAATTACACTCATGTGGAAGTCGAGCGAACTGAACTGGCCAATGAATAATCAAAGGAAAGAG
>JANOUH010000144.1:0-63488 GCA_031416795.1 Cytophagales bacterium
AGCTAGTAGGCACCGTACAATGTGTGTATGTCACCTATACAATATTAGAACCAACCAATCACGGTGAAGGACGTATCGTTCACGAGCAAGTAGGCACTGATCACGATGGGGTAGGCACCAATCACGGTGAAGGACGTATCATTCACGAGCAAGTAGGCACCGATCACGATGGGGAAGGCACCGTTTCAAAATTAGTAAGCACCAATCACGGTGAAGGACGTATCGTTCACGAGCAAGTAGGCACTGATCACGGTGGGGAAGGCACCGTTTCAAAATTAGTATGAACCCTCCTAAGATTGAAGGCATCGTTCAGACCCACTTAAACATTTGGCGGTAACAAATGAGCATCAATCCCTGTGGAAAGGAATATAAAATCCCTTGTCGGGGTGGCAACTAATTGATTACTTTCCGTCTGCTAATTACACCGCCCTTATGAAGAAATCAATTGTGTTCCTATTACTCCTGTTCATGAGCTGCACCCCGGCTTCCGATAAACCGAGTTCAGATGCTTCCCATCAGCTGGAAACATTCCTTGCAGGATTTACACCTTCACCGGGGCGAAACCGAAGAGCCGCTCACGATGATCTCAGTAAGAAGTCGTTTGACGAATCACTGGCGAAAACAAAAGAGCAACTGACAGCGCTTCGTGCCATCGATCCCACCCAACTGACGGGCGATGATTTAGTGGATTGGAAATTTGCACAAAGTCTTTTGGTAGGGCGTGAATTGGAACAGGAGCGGATGCAACCCTGGAAACGTGATCCGCGGTTATATATGTCCTTCACCAGCATATCCGATGTGATTGGTAAACCGGGCGAGCCTTCTACCAAAATAGAGGAGATTTCTGAGCGATTGAAACTGGCCCCCATTCAACTGGCCAATGGAATGAGTTTGTTGGATACTTACGTACCCCGCTTTCAGGAGCTCAGTCTGTTCATGGCTGAAAATGGGTATGTTCTCTTTGATAAAGAATTACCGGCCTTCATAGCAAAGGCAGGTGCCGAAGGTGCTGTGCTGACTGATCTTTCAAAAGCAGCCCGCGCCTCCCTGGAGAAATACATTGCCTTCCTGAAGGATGAATTACCAAAAAAACCATTGGGTGATTTTGCCATCGGGCAGGAGACGTACAACCTGATGCTGAAAGGTCAGTATCTCTTGGATTATTCCAGCGATAGCCTCTATGCCTATGGATGGAAAATGTTTAACAATACGCTGGCAGAACTGGAGGCATTGGCAAAGAAGATTGATCCCAATAAAACCTGGCAACAGTTGGCCATTGAAATAAAAAATGAATATCCCGATCCTGAAAAAATGATTGAAGCACATCAGGAGTGGGTGGACAAAGCAGGTGAGCACATCAAATCGAAAGACCTCATCACCATTCCGTGGAAGGAGCGCGTGAACGTGGTGCCACGGGCTGAGTATTTGCGCAAAACTTCCTACTACGGAAATTTCTCCAGTGCAAAAGCGAAGGATCAGGACAGTATTTATACTTCCGAGTGGATGATCAACCCATATGAAGAACAATGGGATGCCAAACGCAAACAGGAATACCTGGTGGAACATGACTGGGGTGTGATTATCGTAACAGCGCCACACGAAACCTATGGAGGGCATCATGTGCAGGGATTATATCAACTTCATAACCCACGTCCGCTAAGAAGAAATAATGGTATCTCTATTTTTTCAGAAGGATGGGGATTATACAATGAGCAACTCATGCAAGAGACCGGCTTCTTCCCGAATGAACGTATTCACTTGAGGCAACTTCAACTTCGCCTATGGCGCAATGCCCGCGTGATCTACGATGTAGGGATGCATACTGGAAAACTAAGTTATGAAGAGGCCATAAACCTGATGACTGAAAAAGTAGGCTTCCTCCGTTGGGCTGCTCAGCTAGAAATCGATTCATCCACAGCATCACCGGGATATTTTATTGGCTATTTCACGGGCATGATGGAGATCTTAAAAATGCGCGAAGCCTTTAAGCAAAAAATGGGTGAGCAGTTTTCATTGAAGAATTTTCATGACCGTCTGATGAAAATCGGTAACATGCCACCGGCCCTGATGAGTGAGGCTTTGTTTAATGGGATATAAGTATCAAGTAGTAAGTCATCAGTATAAAAGCAATTAGAAAGAGATCGATCAAATTACCTATGAAGAAAGTATTACTTACCCTATTGACCTTATTTGCGTTTCAGTGCTCTTCCAAAAAGGAAGTAACGGAACCCGATGCATCCATTCAATTACAGGAGTTTATTAAAACGATGAGTCCTTCTCACGGTCGTGGGCGGGGTGCAGAAAATGATGAGATGAGTGCCGCGTCATTTGAAGCTGCGCTGAAGAAAACCAAAGATCAGCTTACCCGGTTGCGAAGCATTGACACAGCTCGGTTGACAGGTGATGATCTCATCGATTGGAAATTTGCGCAAAGTATTTTGGTGGGACGGGAGCTGGAGCAAGAACGCATGCAGCCGTGGAAGAAAGATCCACGATTGTACATGACCTTTACAGGAATCAGCACGGTGATGGATGCACCAGGGGACATCACAAAAAAAGTCGAAGACATTGAAAAGAAGTTGACGCTGGCATCCACACAAATGAAAAATGGCATGCAGCAGCTGGATGTCTTTGTTTCGAGATTTCAGGAGTTGGGCTTGTTCATGGCGGAAAATAGCCGTGTACTCTTTGATAAAGAACTACCAGCCTTTATTGCCAGGGAGGGAGATGCTGCGCAGGGATTGGTAGCTCCGGCATCAGAGACTCGCCAGGTGTTAGAGTCGTATATCACGTTCATCAAAAATGAATTGACAAAAAAGACACCGGGCGATTTTGCCATTGGTATGGAAACGTATAATGCCATGCTCAAAGGTCAATATCTTCTTGAATACGATGCCGATAGTTTGTATGAATTTGGGCTGGCACAGTTCAATGCAACGGTGGCTGAGTTAGAAGCACTTGCCCGCAAAATGGATCCTAAGAAAACGTGGCAGCAACTCGCCATCGAAATAAAAAACGAATATCCGGATCCTCATAAAATGATAGAAGTTCATCAGGAGTGGGTGGATAAATCGCGCGAGCATGTACTTAAGAACAACCTCATACCCATTCCCTGGAAAGAACGCGTGAAGGTGATGCCCCGCGTGGAGTACTTGCGTAAGACATCGTACTATGGCCATTTCAGTTTTGCAAAAGCCAAAGATGCAGACAGTGTGTACACTTCTGAAATGCATATCAATCCGTTCGAAGATCAGTGGGATGATCAGCGTAAAAAGGAATACCTGGTGGAACATGATTGGGGTGTGATCATGGTGACTGCGCCCCACGAAACCTATGCGGGCCATCACATCCAGGGCTTGTACCAGATCAACAACCCACGACCTCTAAGAAGAGATAACAGCATCAGTATTTTTAGCGAGGGGTGGGGGCTATATAATGAGCAGTTGATGAAGGAGACTGGATTTTTTCCAAACGATAAAATTCTTCTACGCCAACTTCAACTTCGCTTGTGGCGCAATGCCCGGGTGATCTATGACGTAGGAATGCATACGGGCAAGATGAGTTATGAAGATGCCGTTAAACTGATGACGGAGAAGGTTGGGTTCCTGGCTTGGGCTTCGCAACTGGAAATAGACTCATCCTGTGCTTCGCCCGGATATTTTATAGGCTATTTTACCGGTATGATGGAAATACTCCGTATGCGTGAAGATTACCGCACCAAAATGGGGGCTAAGTTCACGCTCAGCGATTTTCATGAAAAGTTGTTGAAGGTTGGAAGTATGCCAATTTCCCTAATGCGCGATGGGTTATTGAAATAAAACGAGGAAGTCAAAAATGTCTTTGTTGTTATTTCATCGTGGATTCTTAGCTTTTTGGTTACCGAGGCCTATTCTTTGCTTATCTAGAATGGAACTACTTTTCTTATTAAATTTGTTCTGTTAAAAAATCACGAATCGCTGCAAGCATGAAGAAATACCTGGTTTTCGTATTCGCTGTGTTGGTTGTACTGCACGTAAAGGGTCAGCAACCTGAAGTAGCCATTGCGGCTGCACCAGTAAAATGGATGAGTTTTGAGGAGGCCGTTGAGAAATCCAAGACAGAAAAACGCAAGATTTTTATAGATGTCTATACCGATTGGTGTGGCTGGTGTAAAGTGATGGACAAGAACACCTTCACAGATCCACAAATTGCCAAGCTCTTAAATGAAAAATACTACCCTGTTAAGTTTGATGCTGAACAGACGGGCGATATAACCTTTCGTGGCACCACATTCAAGTTTGTTCCTTTTGGAAATAAAGGGGCACACCAGCTGGCCATGGCGTTGCTCAACAATCAAATGAGCTATCCTAACTTTGTTTTTTTAGATGAGGAGTTTCGCATCGTACCCATTTTTGAAAACTCTACTTCTGTGCCCGGATATCGTAAGCCCGAGGAGTTTCACGTCTTCTTAAGTTTTGTGGCCGGTGATTTTTTCAAGAAGACCAATGTTCAGGAATATCAGAAAGAATATAAATCACCCTACACAGGCCCTGCTCCAAATACGAATGGAGGTAAGTAAGAAATAGCCCCCCCCCAAAAAAAAGCCTTCATCGTTTGATGAGGGCTTTTTTTATAACTAGTGGGTGAAAACTTCAATCAGTCTTTGTGTTCCTGCTTTTTAGTTGTCTTGTTATAATCGATATAACCCATGGCGGCAGCAAAGCCAATAATGACAGCTACTATGGTTACAAATATATTAGCTCCGTCTGCTACATTTTGTTCGAACATAATATTAATGTTTAACTGCCTGCAAATTTAGTATTTATACGCACAACGCCAAGCCCATTTTGAGCATGAAATTAAATAGCCAGCTCTTCGCGGTTTCTTTTCAACACGTCAATTATGAAGCTGATATGATCAGGCAGGTCAACACCCAGCAGTTCTGTTCCTTTATACACTTCATCACGCTCCACCTTGGACGCAAAACCCTTGTCTTTCAATTTTTTAATGACGGACTTAGTTTCCAAAGAAGAAATCCCATCAGGGCGCACCTGGCCACAGGCCACAATAAAACCAGTCAGCTCATCACAGGCCAACAGGGCTTTGTCAAGCAAACTGTCATAGGACACATTCCACTTGGTGTAATGAGCCGATATGGCGTGGGCAATGTCATCTTCACCCATCGTCCTCAGCTTCTCGACAATAATGTTTGGGTGTTTTTCAGGGTAAGCTTCATAATCGGCATCATGGAGTAGTCCGGCAATGGCCCATTGTTCTTTGTCTTCGCCAAATTTTTCGGCATAGGCCTCCATCACCAATTCAATGGTGCGCATGTGGCGTAATAAACTTTGACTTTGGGTTAATGAAGAGAGGATGTTTCTGGCTTCTTCGCGTGTAATCATTTGATCTTAATGCTCCTCCGTTTTGAATAGAATAAGTTGATTCCTCCAACCAATACAGCAATAGAGAGAATTACAAGGGTAATAATCATTCGGGTCTTTTGAAGCTCTAAGGATTTTATCACGGTTTCGGCTTTTGATGATTCCAGTTCCTTCTCTTTTTCATGTAAGTCGAGTGCTAGTTCCATCTGGGCTATTTTGCGCGAACTCTCCTCGCCAAATACCTTTTCGCGGGAAGCATCGAAGAGAACCATAAATTCATACGCTTGTTTCATTCTGCCTTGCTTCGCATAATTGCTAGCCAGGCTCTTTAATATGGTTGGTTCATAGATACGGGCCTGAAGTTGATTCACCAATTGAAGGGCGCTGTCCAAATAGTTTTCAGATTTTTTGAACTGAGAAGTCTGGCTAAATACCTCACCAAGGCTGGCATACACATTTAATTGGGTTAACAAATCTTCATTTTTCTTTGCCAGCGCCAATGATTTGGTGAAATAGATCCCAGCTTCCTCAAAATCACCCTTCTTAAAATAAAGATTGCCGATGTTATTCAGTGGATCGGAAAATGGCATGCCTAAGGAATCACTAAGGCGATAGGACTCCGTATAATAAGCTAAGGCTTTCTCGGATAATTGTAAATCATTATTCAGGTTACCTAAATTGTTGAGCGAGCCAACCAATTTTACTTTGTCATTTAACTCAACAAAGGAGGTATGGGATTCTTCCAGATACTTTGTGGCCTTTTCATAATCTTTCTTAAAAGAGTAGATGTTACCAATATTGTTTTTAGAAGTGGCAATACCTTCCTTGCTTTGAATAGTTTCGTACAGAGCCAGTGAATTCATGTAGTATTCCAGGGCTTTGTCCAGCGCGCCCTGATTACGGTAAGAAACACCGATGTTGTTGTATGCCGCTGCCATACCTTTTTTATCATCATTTTCCTTTGCGAGGGCCAGCGCATGACTCGCATATTCAATGGCTTTTACAGGATCAGAATTATACCATGCCCTGAACAGCTCATTATAGGTTTTTACTTTTAGCTCGCCCTTAGCGGTCTTTAGGGCAGTTTCAAGACTATCGGTTTTTGATTGTGAACGCGAGCCGGTGAAGATAAAAAGTAATACAAGCGGAAGAATGAATTTCATTTGGTTGATAATTTATTTTTAAAGCCTTTTGAAGTACTCATGTGGAAGGATCGTTGTTCGTTCCATATAAATAGTTCGAAATTGAATTTTTAAAGACGCTAAATTTAGGATTTTATCAGTGAACCGTAAATTTTAAGTTCGATATATTCTCGATGGCACATTTGATTAAAATGGCAATCTTTATAAGTAATTAAGAAATAATATGAAAATACTCATTTTGTTATGCTCCCTTTGGGCAGGTCTTGCCCAGGCACAGGCTGATACCGAAGGATTGGCCATTATGAAACCGATAAACGCCTTATTTGCAGGCATGAATCTCGGAGATAGTGCAATGGTTCACAGTGCTTTTACGGCTGATGCCACGATGGCAAGTATTGGTAAAGACAAGGCTGGGAAAGTAACATTAAGAAGAGAGTCTTCTTTGTCAGGATTTTTAAAAGCAGTAGGAACGCCACATAAAGAACCCTGGAGCGAACCCATTTGGGATGCCCGCATTGAGGTAGACGGTGACTTTGCACAAGTATGGGCCCCATACGCCTTTTATTTGGGGAAGAAATTCAATCACTGTGGCGTGGATGCATTTCATTTGGTGAAACAAAATGGTACATGGAAGATTTTTCATTTGGCGGATACACGACAAACAGAAAACTGCAATGTGCCACAAGACATTAGCAATCAGTTTAAATAGTTGAGTAATCCTCAGTTGTTCTTAGAAAGTATCGTGAAGAATTTTTGTCTTCTTAGTTAAGAAGCGAACTACAAGGTAGGTAACCCCGCTTACCAGTAATCCTATGTTCCAGAAGTTAAAGCCAATAAATGCCTTTTCGTGGAGCGCGTAATTCTCAACCAGCTGGAAAATGAAGAAGATGGAGAAAATAGACAGTAACCCATTCTTTTCCTGACGGATGATTTTTTTCCAGTTGAAATCCGTGGCGGGCTTTTGAAATTCATTAAAGTCAGGGATAATAGTCGGTGTTTTATTGGCCCAATTTTCAAGGTTTTGATCGAATTTCTTAGAGATGAATTGTTCTTCTGCAAACATAATACGTTCGTAATAAATCCAGAAAAGTAGAACATAAATTATGATGAATAGGAAATCGCATGAAAGCAGGGAAACGCCTAGGGCCATAAAGAAATTTCCGAGATATAAAGGATGACGAACACAGGAATAAATACCTGTAGAATTAACTACATCCGCAACTTGTACTTGTGTATTGCGACCCGAAGTAGACCGGGGGGCATATCCAATAGCATAGAACCGGATAAACTGGCCAAACAGAATTACCACCAGGCAAACCCACCTATAGTAACTAAAAAAAGAAACCCAGGGAAATGAGGGACTTTTAATGATTTGAAAATAGAGCAGGATTAAGCCAGGCGGAATAAGTAGTACGGGTAGTATTCCGCGATACTTAAATAGAAAGTTCCCCTGAACTTCCATTTGGGATTTTAATAACATAGTAAAGTATAGGTCATTCAAATATAAGAAATACCCACTATTTCTGTCAGTAAGATTTGCAGATAGACCGAAGTGAAAGACATCAACCAAAGCTGTTGAATCTCATGATCTTGCAGGAAGATGAAGCGTTTAGTAAATTTAATGAATGATTAACCGCATTCTTCTTCTGATCATATTGATTTGCTTATCCGGAAAAGCTATCGGGCAAGATCAGATGCAGATGAGCAAGAGTATCTATTTTGGAGGAGGCAGTTATGATATCGATGAAGAACAGATCCGGATGCTTTCAAACTGGCTTGACTCCATTCCGAATCTCCTTGACAAGTACCAGATTCAATTAATCAGTCATACCGATCCAATCGGAGGCCGCGAATTCAATGAATGGCTTTCAAAAATGAGAAGCCAATCGGTCTATGATCTATTACTTCAAAAAGATATTCCTGATCAATTTATTACCGTCAAAAACTGGGGCCTCGATAATCCGGTGTACTCTAATCAAAACTATTTGGGGATGCTTAAGAACCGAAGAGTAGATGTGATCTTGTATCCCCTGGTGTATTGAATTGATTGGCAATTGCAATTTGTGTCACGGTCATGCCTATTGCCTACTTTTTTCACCAGATCATACTTAATCAAAAGGTTCTTGCTGTATCTTTCTCATATTTTTTGCCGGACAATACTAATTTTGAATCGCAAATGAATTTACACGTAATCAATACCGGTTTCTTTAAACTTGATGGTGGTGCCATGTTTGGAGTGGTGCCCAAGTCGATATGGCAAAAGACTAATCCGGCTGACGAAAATAATTTGTGCCCGTGGGCCATGCGCTGCTTACTGATTGAAGACGGTAACCAATTGATTTTAATAGACAACGGCTTAGGCGATAAACAGGACGCAAAATTCTTTAGTCACTATTTTTTACATGGCGATGACTCGCTCACCAAATCGTTACATGCTGCAGGCTTTACAATGAGTGATGTAACCGACATGTTCTTAAGTCATCTTCATTTTGACCATTGCGGTGGTGGTGTAAATAAGGAAGGAGATAAGTTGGCGCTCACGTTTCCAAATGCAACCTATTGGTCAAACGATGAACATTGGCTGTGGGCCACCAAACCCAATCCTCGTGAGAAGGCAAGCTTCCTTTCTGAAAACATTCTGCCTATGCAGGATAGTGGTCATCTGAAATTTACGGAGCCCACGAAGGCATCACCTTTTTCTCAGTTTGATATTTTCTACGTCTCGGGTCATACCGATAAAATGATGATTCCTAAAATAAAATATAAGAATCACACCGTTTGTTTCGTGGCAGATTTACTTCCTTCAGTTGGGCATATTCCTTTATCTTATGTAATGGGTTATGATACGCGACCGTTGATTACCCTGGAGGAGAAATCAAAATTTTTAAATGAGGCAGCGGACCATGGCTACATTTTATTTCTGGAACATGATCCTGTGAATGAATGCTGCACGGTAAAGCATACTGAGAAAGGAGTGAGGTTGGATAAAACATTTAGTTTGAAGGAGATTTTATGAAAACAGGCATTGTTCTATCTGGTGGAGGCGCACGGGGAGTTGCTCATCTCGGTGTATTAAAAGCACTGGATGAATTAGGTGTTGTCATTGATTGCATTTCCGGAACGAGTGCCGGAGCGCTGGTGGGCGCATTATATGCGCAAGGTATTAAGCCAGATACCATTTTTGACTTGATTAAAAAAGTGGGCTTGTTTAATTCGGTGCGACCAGCCTGGGCACGAACCGGTTTGCTCAACATGGATGGCATGAAGGAACTACTTCAAAAAAACATTCCGGTAAATAATTTCAATAGTTTAAAGATTCCATTAACAGTTGCAGCAACCGACATTCGAAAGGGACAAGTTTATTACTTTTCAGAGGGAGAGTTGATACCTGCCATATTGGCTTCATGCAGTATTCCGGCTATTTTTAATCCAGTGAGTTTTAACGGAAATCTATATGTGGATGGTGGATTGGTAGACAATCTCCCGGTGAAACCAATACGAAAACAGTGCGACTTCATTATTGGATCCCACTGCAATCACATCAGCCCTGATGTAGATGTGAGTAATATAAAATTGGTAATCGAGCGTAGCCTGCTGGTGGCGATTTATTCCAATACGGAAATAAGTCGCGGCCTGTGCGATGTATTTATTGAACCACCACGAATGGATCGATTCAGTAGCCTTGATCTGAGCAAAGTGCAGGAGATATACGATTTCAGTTATCGCTTTACCATACAAAATTTTCTACCTCATCATTTTCAAAAAAACAAAGCTGCATGAACTCCAGCGAGAATTTTAAACTACAGATATTACAAGGTATTCCCGATGTGTTGCCTGAGCGTAAGCTTTATGATCATTCCGTAAACCACGCACCACGCAGAAAAGATATTCTTTCGGTAGAAGAAAAGAAATTGGCAATCCGAAATGCGTTGCGCTATTTTCATCCCAGGCATCATGAAGTGCTGGCCCGCGAATTCTATAAAGAGTTACTGGATTTTGGACGCATTTATATGTACCGGTTCATGCCGGATTATAAAATAGTTGCTCGTTCTATTGACGAGTATCCACATCGTTCATTGCAGGCAGCGGCTATTATGTTGATGATTCATAATAATCTGGATCCCGCTGTAGCGCAACATCCACAAGAGTTAATCACCTATGGAGGTAATGGTGGCGTGTTTCAGAATTGGGCACAATACTTACTCACCATGAAGTACCTGGCTACTATGAAAGATGATCAGACCTTGCACATGTACTCCGGGCATCCGATGGGAGTTTTTCCTTCTTCAACGGAAGCTCCACGTGTGGTGGTTACTAATGGTATGATGATTCCCAATTATTCAAAGCAGGATGACTGGGAGCGCTTTAATGCATTAGGTGTTACACAATATGGACAGATGACTGCCGGTAGTTATATGTACATCGGGCCGCAAGGAATTGTACATGGAACGAACATTACCATTTTAAATGCTGGTAGAAAAATTTCAAAGCAAGGTGAAGGATTGGCAGGCAAAATATTTCTTACCTCTGGGTTGGGAGGCATGAGCGGTGCTCAACCTAAGGCCGGCAATATTGCCGGTTGCATCACCATAGTAGCTGAAGTGAATGAAAAAGTAACTCAAAAGAGACATGCTCAGGGGTGGGTTGATGAAGTTGTTTTGGATTTAAATGAATTAGTGAAACGAGTTAATGAAGCAAAGGGTAAAAAGGAAATAGTATCCATCGCTTATCAGGGAAATATTGTAGACGTATGGGAAAAGTTTGATAAGGAAAATGTTTTTGTAGATATGGGTTCCGATCAAACCTCACTACATAACCCATGGGCTGGTGGATATTATCCTGTGGGATTGAGTTATGATGAGGCTAACGAAATGATGCGATCAAATCCGGATGAGTTTAAGAAACAAGTTCACCAATCGTTGCGAAGACAAACGCTTGCTATTAACAAACACACATCAAAAGGCACTTACTTTTTTGATTACGGAAATGCGTTCCTGTTAGAAGCTTCCCGCGCTGGTGCTGATATTATTGCCGAAGATGGAATTAACTTCCGATATCCTTCATATGTACAAGACATCATGGGGCCCATGTGTTTTGATTATGGCTTTGGTCCATTCCGTTGGGTGTGCACCTCGGGTAAATCAGAAGATCTGGATTATACCGATCAACTAGCTGGCGAAGTGCTGGAGGAGATGTTGAAAAATTCAACTTCCGATATTCAATCGCAATTGAATGATAATATTCATTGGATAAAATCGGCTAAATCAAATCGTTTGGTGGTTGGATCACAGGCGCGCATATTATACGCTAACTCCGAAGGCAGAATAAAAATTGCTGAAGCATTTAATCAGGCTATACGATCAGGAAAGATTGGCCCGGTAGTATTGGGGCGCGATCATCATGATGTATCGGGTACGGATAGCCCATATCGGGAGACGTCCAACATCTATGATGGCTCCCGGTTCACGGCCGACATGGCCATTCATAATGTCATTGGCGATTCATTTCGTGGGGCCACATGGGTTTCAATTCACAATGGTGGAGGCGTAGGCTGGGGCGAAGTAATCAATGGAGGCTTTGGTCTTTTGCTTGATGGAACACCTGATGCCGATAGAAAATTGAGGAACATGTTGTACTTTGATGTGAACAACGGCATCGCCCGAAGAGCATGGGCCCGGAACGCAGGTGCGCTCACCACCATTGAAAAGGAATTATCCGAATCCATGACGGTAACGATGCCTTACCTTGCAGATGATCATTTACTCGAACAACTTATCTGATGTTACGTCCGCTATACGTTTTGATTTTTAAATTATCAGGCTGGGAGATTGATGGGGATTTCCCTCACCATATTAGAAAATATATTGTGGCGGTTGCACCCCACACCAGTAATTGGGACTTTCCATTGGGTGTGATGACCCGAAGTATTCTAAGAAGAGAGGACGCCCATTTTCTTGGCAAGCATTCATTATTCAAGCCTCCTTTCGGTTGGTTTTTTCGATGGCTGGGTGGATATCCGGTTGATCGTACCAGTAATCATGATGTCGTGCAGCAGGTGGTAGACATATTTAATGCACACGAAGATTTTATTCTTGCGTTGGCACCAGAGGGAACACGAAAAAAAGTAGCTAAACTGCGCACAGGATTTTATTACATCGCAAAAGGGGCAAAGGTGCCTATCGTTCCGGTGGGCTTTGATTTCTCCATGAAGAAAGTCGTGATCGGAAGCCCGATGATGCCTACTGATGATTTTGATGCAGACATGAATTCATTACTCACTTTTTACCGTAAGATGAAAGGCAAAAATCCTGAGCTAGGTCTTGACTAGTAAAGTCGATGGTAAGCAAATTTTGATAACTATTTCGTAGATGAAAAATCCTATGTATGAAAAAAATTTTATTTGTAATGCTTTTGTGGGCGTTTGTACATTCGTCCTCTGCACAGTTTTTAAAAAAAGGCTCGTTGATTGGTGGTGGCAATTTTGAGTTCCAAACTTCTAAATATCAAAATTCAAATTCAAAAGGTTATTCCTTTTCACTAATGCCATGGGCGGGATATTCTGTCATTAATAACTTAGTGGTTGGTATTGACTTAGAACTAGGATATAGTGGGTTACAATCGTCAACAGCTAGTTACAAATCGAGTAGTAATTCTTTATTAATCGGTCCGATCGTTCGTTACTATTTGAAACAAGGCGTGTTCTTTCACGGTCAGAATAACTTTGGAACAACTAATGTAACTACCGATTTTGATGGGTCAGAGTCAACGCAAAAAATTAATTCATCGTACAGTCGTTTTGGAATAGGTTATGCTGCGAGAATAAGCGATACAGTTTTATTTGAACCTTTTATGGGATATTACCATCAATTTAATGAAGACCCAATTGGTGATTCTGGAGGGTTCTTTATTATGGGTGGCTTTACCATCATACTAAAATCTGTCCCATAGCGTTAGTTTGAAAAATCGGCCTTATCTTTGTTCACAACTTTTGAAAACAAACCATTATATGAAAAGAATAACTTTAGGATTACTTGTTTTACTTGGCTTGACGCTATCCGAATCGGTCCATGGGCAAGCTCAATTCGCGTTAGGGATAAAAGGAGGACCCAACTTTGCAAATTTGGATGTCAACTCTAGTGTTGGCGATAATTATAAGAATAGAACTGGCTTTCACGCTGGTGCTTTTGCTTTGATCAAATTAACAAAGATTGGAATTCAACCGGAGCTGTTATTCTCCCGTCAAGGTTCCAACTTTCAGTTTAACTCAGGTAGTGGTGAGGCTAATTTCGATTATATTAATATCCCAATCATTTTAAAACTTTATACCGTAGCCGGAATTAATCTTCAGGCTGGTCCACAGTTCGGATTTTTATCGGGAGGAGAAGTGAAAAGTACAATTCAGGGAGTTACTTCTGTGCAAGCGGCCAAAGATGCTTACAAAGGTTCTGACTTTGCTTTAGCCCTTGGTCTTGGATGGGATCTTCCCTTTGGCTTAACACTAGACGCCCGTTATAATCTTGGTTTGTCCAAAATCAATGATGGCACCAATGCTCCGGAATCAAAAAATCAGGTGTTTCAGATTTCAGCAGGGTTTAAAATTATCAAGATTGGTAAATAAAACTCCTTAACAAAGCATTGAAAAAGCTGGCTTAACAAGGCCAGCTTTTTTATTAAAGTAACAACATATTTAATTTGCAAGGTCTTAAAAATCATGACCTACTCAGAAACACTGACGTATCTCTATCAGAATCTCCCCATGTTTCAACGGATTGGCTCCGGGGCATACAAGAGTGACTTAACCAATACACTGGCTCTGTGTGAAGCATTGGGAAATCCTCATAATAAAACTAAATCGATACACATTGCGGGTACGAATGGAAAGGGGAGTTCCTCGCACATGCTCGCCTCCGTGTTACAAGTGGCAGGCTACAAAACTGGCTTATATACCTCCCCACATTTGAAGGAATTTACAGAGCGTATTCGAATCAATGGCCATGAAATAGATAAAGAGTTTGTGGTTGATTTCGTTATGCGGATAAAACCGCTGATCGAAGAAATACAACCTTCCTTCTTTGAAATAACAGTCGTGATGGCGTTCGATTACTTTGCACATCAACAAGTAGATGTAGCTGTAATTGAGGTTGGTCTTGGCGGAAGGCTTGACTCCACCAATGTAATTACTCCTGTGCTTTCGTTGATTACCAACATCAGCTGGGATCATATGGATTTACTGGGAGACACCCTGGACAAAATAGCTGCGGAAAAGGCGGGAATTATAAAGCCTGAGATTCCCGTGGTTATTAGTGAGCGACAAGCTGAAATTGAAAATGTATTTATCCAAAAAGCAAATGAGAATCATAGTTCCATCACATTTGCAACAGATCAGTATAAAGTAACGCGCGAAACAGACGGACTTTACGCTATCGAGCAAAACAATCACCATCGATTATTGAAGTTAGATTTGATGGGCAGATATCAAATTAAAAACATGGCAGGAGTGCTGGCAAGTATTGAGGAGTTACGAAAAATCGGCTTCACAATCACAGATCAACATATTGAGGATGGTTTAAAAGAGGTGATGTCACGAACAGGACTTCGGGGCCGCTGGCAAACGATCGGTGAGAAGCCCTTGATTATATGTGACACGGGTCATAATGAAGGTGGCATACGTGAGATTGTTCAACAGATTGCTGAAACAAAATATCACCAATTGCATATGGTATTGGGAATGGTTGGAGATAAAGACATATCCAAAGTTCTTGATCTGCTACCACAGGATGCTATTTATTATTTTTGCGCGGCCTCAATCCCCCGAGCCTTGCCAGCAGTTGAGTTGCGCTTAAAAGCAGAAGGGTTTGGACTAATAGGTAAAGTATTTAAAAATGTGAATGCCGCCATTCAATCCGCAAAAGAAAACAGTTCTCCCGATGACTTCATTTTTGTGGGTGGAAGCACCTTTGTGGTTGCGGAAGTTGAAAATTTATAATCGGTGATAAAGCATGAAAAGCAAATTAAAACGCTTTGAAATCATTTCCAGTAGAGAGAATGTGATCGAGCCGGGAAAAGAATGGTTTCAAACAATTAAAGGAAATTGGAATAGCGTTTACTTCAAAAATGAAAACCCAATCACCGTAGAATTTGCGTGCGGTCGTGGTGAATATACAGTAGGGATGGCGCGGGCCATGACGAATAGAAATTTTATCGGAGTAGATAAAAAAGGTGATCGGCTATGGAAGGGAAGCACCTGGGCTGTGGATGAGCAACTCGCCAATGTTGCTTTTTTACGCACGGATATTTTATTTATTGAGAGCTTCTTTGAGAAGGGAGAGGTAGATGAAATCTGGCTAACCTTTCCTGATCCGCGTCCGCGCATACGCGATGCGAAGCGAAGACTATCAAGTTCGCGCTATATCGATATGTATAAGAAACTGCTGCGGCCTTCAGGCTTCTTCAGATTTAAGACAGACAATACCGATCTTTTCAAATTTACAATGGAAGAATTATCCATGAGAAATGATTTGATTGATTTTGAGTATACGCACGATCTCTACGAATCTGGATTAAGGCCCGAATGTTATGATATCAAGACCAAATATGAGGAAATGTTTGCTGCGCAGGGCGAAAAGATAAAATACCTACGGTTTCGCTTTAAGGAAGACTAAAAGAGCGATCAGCGAAATCAGTCAATCACTTCCAGTTCTTCCAGAATGGATGCCAGTTTTTCAAAGTCTTTGAGTCCTGGCTTAAGTTCATTTTCTCCTGTCACGTTTATCCCTTCAATTGGTAATTCCAACAAACCATGCAGTGAATACTTATCCGTTTGGTTGATCAGAATCTTGAAATGAGAGGCAATATCAGAAACGGCTTGTCGGTCTAGGGTATCGAGTTCCAATACCAACAAGCTGATTTTGTCTTTAAATCTTATCAAGTCATTTTTTCGAACGCTCCAGGAAGAAAGAGGAAGCGTGATGATCCATTCAAAAGAAGGTAAACGGTCAATCAGATCTAATTGATCTGAACTAATTTCCAGCGATGTTATTTTATATTGACTAATATAATCCAATGATGCGCTTTGTTTTAATTCCAATACGAATTGCGGTCCTGTTACCCAGTCGGTTATCTCTTTGAAGGTGGTGGGATTAACAGCATCAGCAGGAAAACTCAACCAATCCACACCCATGCCTGCACAATAGCGCGCATCGCTGAGGTTGGTGATATTACCGGCTTTAACTTTGGTTTTGAGTGGCATGGCTCAAATATCAAAAAGAAAAAATAACTTTGAAATGAAATTGCTCATAATGAGGAAAGGTTTAGTTGTTTTCATGGTTTTCAGCTTAGTTATATTTTCTTGTTCTGAGAATGAACAGGTCACACCAGATTTGGGCCTTGATTATTATCCTTTGAAAGTTGGTAACTTTGTTCTTTATCAGGTTAACGAGACTGATATCTCGCAATCCGTTGAAACTAAAACTTCCTATGAACTTAAGGTAACCGTAACCGACTCCAGTATCAATAAACAAGGAGCTGTAACCTATTTTCTGGTTCGCGAAAAGCGGGCGAATTCTTCAAGCCAATGGGAAAGCGTGAATACGTGGTCATCGCACTTTTTGAACAATAAGGTTGTTCAGAATGAAGGAAATGTTCTGTTTGTTAAACTTGTTTTTCCTCCATCACTGAATTTGATGTGGGACGGAAATGAATTCAATAACCTGCCAGATGATGGTAATCTTTTCACGGATAATAGCAGCGGCCAATACTTTATTTCAGAAATGAATAAACCCATTACATTATCATCAGGCTTTGAATCAGAGCAAGCTCTTACCGTAATTCAGAATGATTTCTCTGACAATATTATTGGCATCGACCAGCGAAAAGAAGTTTATGCAAAAGAGGTGGGGCTGATTTATAAAGAGGTCACTCAATTGAAGTATTGCACAAGTTCAAATTGTCTGGGACAACAAAGAGTGGATAAAGGAGTTATCCTAATTCAAAGCCTGAAAGAGCATGGGCAGATTTAGCGTTATTTTACTTCTATTTATATTGACTTCTTACGTAACAGAAGCTCAAATCAATCAATACTTTATTTTTTTTAAAGATAAAGCAGGTACACCATTTTCAATATCAGAGCCATCTCAATTTCTATCCGACAGAAGTATCGCGCGAAGGCAAAAGCAAAAGATCACCATAACAGAAGAAGATCTTCCTGTAAATCCTGCTTATGTTGATCAGGTAAAATTGACTGGAGCTATTTCTTATTTCACTTCACGATGGTGGAATGGAGTACTGGTTGAAGCAGATGCCTCACTTATAGCCAACATTAATTTGTTGTCGTTTGTAAGCGGATCAGTTTTAGTAGCACCGGGCAAGAAAAATATGGGTGGGCGAATTCAAACAAGGAAGCAAAAGAAAAATGCAAGTTCCGATCAACCCATCAATCAAACTCAGCTACAACAAATTGGTTTAGATGAAATGCACACGATGGGTTATTTAGGCGAGGGAATCCGCATAGCAATATTTGATAGTGGCTTTCAAGGTGTGAATGTGAGTTCACCTTTTTCACTTTTGTTTACTGAAAATCGTGTGATGCAGACCTTCAACTTCGTTAATAACACCAGTGGCGTTTACCAAAACGATGATCATGGCACCGAAGTACTGTCAGTGATTGCAGCAAGCACTCCTGGAGTTTATACCGGTGGTGCCTATAAGGCAGAATATATATTATACATCACCGAAAACGTAAGTAGTGAGTATCGCATTGAAGAATATAACTGGACCATTGCCGCAGAGCGTGCCGACAGTGCAGGCGTAGATGTAATAAACTCATCCCTGGGGTATAATGAGTTCGATGATCCATCTATGGATTATGCCAAGTCAGATCTGGATGGCGAAAAAGCGGTGATCACCAGGGCTGCAAGCAAGGCTATTGAACGGGGAATGATTGTCGTATGCAGTGCGGGAAATGAAGGTGGAAATTCATGGAAACTGGTAACACCTCCAGCCGATGCAGAGGGAATTTTGGCAGTGGGTTCAGTAAATTCACAAGGAACATTGAGTGGTTTTAGTTCACAAGGGCCAACGGCCGATAATCGATTAAAACCAGATGTGGTTGCAATGGGATCTGGCACAAGTGTTATAAAATCGAATGGGTCGTTGGGTAATGTAAGTGGCACTTCGTTGGCCAGTCCCCTCATTGCAAGTCTGGCAGCTGGTGTTTTGCAGGCTTTCCCCTATCTGAGTCCAACTGAAATATATGATGCCCTGGTCCACTCTGCCAATCAGGCAAATCATCCTGATAATTTAATGGGTTATGGATTGCCTCATTTCAGGGCAATTAAAAATTACATTGAGAGCGAGCAGTCAGAAGAAATCATTAGCGTTTACCCTAATCCGGTAACGGGCGACAGCATACAGATAAAATTGAAATTAGTACCAAATACACCTGTAGATATCACCATTTTTGATGTGCAGGGAAGACTTGTTGAAGAATACAGTCACCAACTTAATTGGTTAAACAATCCTCTTGAATATGACTTGTCTAAACTTCAGGCAGGCCTATATCTCATGAGGGTTAATACGGGCACTCAAATAGCTACATTAAAATTCGTGAAGCTATAGCAGGAAGTAGTATTCAATTAAATGAAGCTATATCTTTGACCAAATAACAATCGTCAAACACATGTGTATTATTGCGCCCTCCATTTTGGCTGCTGATTTTGCCAACCTAGAACGTGAAGTGACCATGCTCAACGAAAGCATGGCCGACTGGATTCATCTCGATATAATGGATGGAGTTTTTGTTCCTAATATTTCATTCGGCATGCCTGTAATTGAGGCCATAAAGAAGCACGCTAAAAAACCGCTGGATGTTCATTTGATGATCGTTCAACCCGAACGCTATGTAGAGATATTTCAAAAAGCAGGTGCTAAAATTTTAACAGTACATATTGAGGCAAGTACCCATCTTCATCGCACCCTTCAACAAATAAAAGCTGCCGGTATGAAGGCAGGCGTTGCGCTGAATCCACACACCAGCGTTTCATTATTGAAGGATACCATTGCTGACATTGATCTTATTTGCATGATGTCAGTGAACCCAGGTTTTGGAGGACAAAAATTCATTGAAAACACATATCAAAAAGTAGCGGAGTTAAAAGCCTTGATTGTAAACAAAAAGTCAAAAGCGCTTATTGAAATTGATGGAGGTGTGAATCAGCAAAATGCAAAACCATTGCTGGAGGCGGGTGCTGATGTTTTGGTTGCCGGTAATTTTGTTTTCTCATCGCCCAATCCCAAAGAGGTTATTCAGCGTTTAAAGAATATCTAAGTGTGGTTTGGGCTGAATTTTGGATTAAATCATTCAAATTTTCGATATGAGATTTCTGGTACTTCTAATTCTCCTGACTTTCCTGTTCTCCTCCTGCGCACGCAAAGTTTCACGAATTGATCCGAGTCAGCAAATTGACTTAAGTGGTCGCTGGAATGATTCTGACTCGCGACAGGTTGCAGATAAGATGATTGCTGAATTGCTGAACAATCCGAAGTTCAAAGAATACGCACAAACACTGGGCAGGAAACCAGCCATTATGGTTGGACAAATTCGAAACAAAACCAGCGAACATATCGATGCCGATAACTATGTTAAGAAGTTAGAGTTGGCGATTTTTAATTCCGGCTTGGCCGATCTTGTTGAATCGGAAGCATTTCGTGATAAGCTTAGAGAGGAGCGCGCACAACAACAGGATTTTTCTGATCCTGCTACCATGGCCAAATGGGGAAAAGAAGTAGGAGCTAACCTGATGCTGTTTGGTGAAATGACTTCTGAAACAGATGTATATAATAAAGACAGGGTGGTTAATTATGTCACTACATTGTTTTTAACAGAAGTGGAAACGAGTAAGCGCGTATGGTATGGGCAGCAAGAGATAAAAAAATACATCAAAAATTAAATGACTTATTCACTACTGTCTTCAATCAGTCATGAGCATGTTTCAATTTTATAGCTCCCGATTTAAGATTCTCATAAGTGTTTTTTTATTAAGTTCCTGTGCCACCTACTATCAATCCAACTACAACTTCAATCAGGAATTTGAGCGAGGTAATCTGGACACTGCTCTTGAAAATCTTCAAGCCAGAGCTTCAGAAGCCAACGGTAAAAAAGAGTTTCTATTTCATGTGAACAACGGTTTGGTGTTATCCATGATGGGTCGTTATGAAGAAAGCAACGAGTACTTTGAGAGGGCATTCCTGTTTGGTGAGGATTATCGCAAGAATTATCTATATGAAGTCGCTTCCTATCTTACAAACCCGACAGTAACCACATACAAAGGCGAAGATCATGAGCACCTGATGATCTTGTATTACAAGGCCTTGAATTTCTTAAAGATGAAAAAAACGGATCAGGCCCTTGTTGAATGCAGGAGATTAAACATTCGCTTGCAGCAACTGAGTGATCGCTATGACTCCGAAATTAAATATCAGCGAGATGCTTTTGTGCATACCCTGATGGGCATTATTTATGAGGTGGATAAGGATTACAACAATGCTTTTATTGCCTATCGCAATGCATTGGAGATTTATGAAGACGACTATTATAAATTGTTTCAGTTGAACGCACCTGATCAACTAAAGCAAGACTTGTTACGCACAGCCTTTCTTAGCGGGATGACCGAAGAATTCGAAAGGTATAAGCAGGATTTTGGAATGAATGACTTCGAATATCATTCCCCGGAAGGAGGGGAGCTGGTCTTTTTCTGGCATAATGGTTTAAGTCCTGTAAAGGCCGAGTGGGGCATTACTTTTATGGTAACCCGCAGAGACAATTGGATTTATTTTGCAAATGCTGAGTTGGGATTAACCTTTCCATTTCGCCTCGATAACTATACTGATAGCGATAGAAAAGGATTGAGCAGTGTTGAGTTTTTTCGGGTAGCTTTTCCAAGGTACATGGAGCGGCCTGCCTACTTTATAAACGCATCGCTTTCTTTTCAAAATGAAACGCTATCGCTCCAGCTTCTGGAGGACGTAAATAAGATTGCCTTTAAGAGCCTTCAGCAGAGAATGAATCTGGAGCTGAGCAAAGCACTGATCCGTGTTGCTTTAAAGAAAGCCACAGAATACCAGGTAAAAAAAGAAGATAAAACATGGGGTTCTGTACTCGGCATGATCAACGCCATTACCGAAAAGGCGGATACCCGAAATTGGCAGACTCTTCCCCATAGTATTTACTATGCCCGGGTGCCGCTGGCTGAAGGTAGGAATGTGATCAATCTTCACTTAAAAACCCAATCACAGCAGACGACCGAACATCAATTTACCTATGAGGCAAAGAAAGGTCAGATACTCTTTCATACATTCAGTTCGTTAGAAAGCGGTTATCCACAATATGGTTATTGAAGTTATTGTGTTTTGCCATCCATGTTTACCTGATTATCTTTATCGTTTAAACCCAAAATCCTGAACACCCGGCTTTACATATCTCTGTCGTTATTAGTGTTTCTCTTTCTTTCCGAAGCAGTTCAGGCTCAGGATGATGAGAGTCCAACATTTCCATTGGAGACTATCTATGCCAAGCGCAAGAGTTATCCTCTGCGTTCTATTTTCAAGAATGTAAAGTTTAGCGCCAGCGTAGGTATTGGCAATACTTTTTTAAAACATAAACTCGATGGCTTCGGAGTCTTTCAGCGGGCTGGTTATGAACCCCGTATTTTTCCTTTGGGAGTAAATCCGGTGCCGCACTATTCAAACTGGGTCAATATGGTGGTTACGGATAATCTTGCCGTCTTGCCGGATAGCTACCTGGTAAGTTCTGACACAGCTAAATTGGGATTCAAAGGCAACGGATTTAATATTCCTTTACAGGTGAGCATCCATTATGAATTAAAAAACTTTAGGATAGGCGCAGGCTATGGAATTGAGCCCATGTTTATTGGAGATTTTAAACCGATCACCTACACCGATAAAATCGGAAGCTTCCAGCCAGATGATCATTTTGGTATTATGAAGAAGTACTATGGCATGGTGGGTTATTCCTTCTATCGGTTTCAGAATTATCTCTTTACGGGTAGCCTGCAAATCGGAGGTTATAAACCAGGAAATAACTTTGCCACTGATCTGATAAAAAAAGGGACGAACGTAAACTTTGGTGTTACTATTGAACGAGAGCTCTCGGAATACTGGAGGCTATTTGCAAAACCTTCTCTCGATTTTAAAAATTATACGCTGACATTGCCAGAAAAATCAATCAAGCATAACATCAACGCTCTGTATTTACAAATAGGTGTCACCTATTCAATTCCAGATCTGCCAAAGTGCTTTCATAAGGAATGTAAAATCCAAATGAACCATGCGCACGGCAATAAGGAATATCGAAGCAGGGTTCATCCTTTCTATAAAAAGCAGAACCCAAATTATGGAGAAAATTATCCGACACTGATCAAGTACAAGGGTAAAAATAAGCGGAAGCTCAACCCGTATTAGGCAGTATTTTGAAGCTTGTCGAAGTTTGCTTTTTTTCTTTCAAAAGCTTTATTTTAAGGCACCTTTTTAAGCTCTTTTTTCCTTTATTTTAATTACCTTGCGCCTTCGTTTTTAAGGCCTTTTTAAGGGTTTTTTAAGCGCATTATTAACCCTTTATACTACGTGGCAGAAGAAAGTAATTTACCCCCGGCAAGACAGAATATAATACCCATCAATATTGAAGATGAGATGCGGGGTGCCTACATCGACTACTCCATGTCGGTGATCGTTTCCAGAGCATTGCCTGATGTGAGAGATGGTTTAAAACCCGTGCATAGAAGAGTGTTGTATGGAATGCTCGACCTTGGTGTTAACTATAACAAACCCCATAAGAAATCAGCTAGAATCGTTGGAGAGGTGTTGGGTAAGTATCACCCACATGGAGATTCTTCAGTTTATGACACCATGGTGCGTATGGCACAGGATTGGTCGCTACGCTATACACTGGTAGATGGCCAGGGAAACTTCGGTTCTATTGATGGAGATTCTCCGGCAGCGATGCGATATACAGAAGCACGCTTGCGCAGATTGGCAGAAGAGTTACTTTCCGATATCAATAAGGACACGGTAGATTTCCAATCTAACTTTGATGATTCTCTTACTGAGCCTACTGTGTTGCCAGGCAGGGCTCCGAATTTGTTAATGAATGGATCTTCGGGTATAGCCGTGGGTATGGCTACCAACATGGCCCCTCACAACCTGAAAGAAATCGTAGACGGGATTATTGCATACATCGATAATAGAGAGATTACCATCATGGAGTTGATGAAGCGTATCACGGCTCCTGATTTTCCTACCGGAGGGATAATATATGGCTATCAGGGAGTGCAGGAGGCATTCCTTACAGGAAGAGGCAGGATTATAGTGAGAGCCAAAGCCGAGATCGTTACTTCTAATACTGGAAAAGATCAAATTGTTGTCACCGAAGTCCCTTACATGGTGAACAAGGCTATGATGATTGAGAAAACGGCCGCCTTGGTCAACGAGAAAAAAATTGAAGGAATCAGTGATATCCGCGATGAATCTGATCGTGATGGCTATCGTGTTGTCTATGATCTTAAAAGAGATGCCGTACCAAATGTTGTATTAAACAACCTATTCAAATACACACAACTTCAATCCTCCTTTGGAGTAAACAATGTGGCCCTTGTAAAAGGCAGACCACAAACTCTGAACCTGAAAGATATGATCGTTCACTTTGTTGATCATAGGCATGAGGTAGTTGTGCGCAGAACAAAGTATGAGTTAAATGAAGCGGAAAAGAGAGCGCATATCCTTGAAGGATATCTGATTGCTCTCGATCACCTGGATGAAGTGATCACCTTGATCCGAAATTCCAAAGATCCTGAGGTAGCAAAAGAAGGATTGATCGTTCAGTTTAGTCTTTCTGAAATTCAGGCGAAAGCGATTTTGGAAATGAGATTACAGCGCCTCACCGGGCTGGAGCGTGACAAAATTTTAAATGAATACAAAGAAGTAAAAGCACTCATCGAGCGCCTGAACGAAATTTTAGGAAATGAGTCAGTGCGCATGAATATCATCAAGGGTGAACTTGCCGATATCAAAGAAAGATACGGTGACGAGCGTAGAACGCTAGTGGTTCATAGTGATGACGATATTACTATGGAAGACATGATTCCTAATGAGGAGATGGTGATTACCATTTCTAATCAGGGGTATATGAAACGTACTTCACTTTCCGAATATCGCACACAAGGTAGAGGTGGCATTGGATCAAAATCGGCAACGACCAAGGAAGACGATTTCACGGAACATCTTTTCATCGGCCCAGCTCACAATTACTTGCTCATTTTTACGGAGTTTGGACAATTGTACTGGAAGAAAGTGTATGAAATTCCGGAAGGAACCAAGACATCAAAAGGAAGGGCGATTCAAAATCTGCTAAACATCCAGTCAGGGGATAGGGTAAAGGCGGTATTGAATGTGAAAGGTCTTGATAACGCAGATTACATCAATAATACGTTCGTTATACTTTGTACGGAGCGAGGAATTATTAAGAAAACTTCTCTTGAGGCGTATTCAAGACCACGTGCTAATGGCATAACAGCCATTAGCATCAATGATGGAGATCGTTTATTGAATGCGGCATTGACCAATGGAACCAACGATATTATTATTGCCAAGAGTGAAGGAAAGGCTGTTCGATTTAAGGAAAGCGATGTAAGACCAATGGGCAGAACGGCCACCGGTGTTAGGGGTGTAACCTTAGAATCAGATTCCGATAAGGTGATAGGCATGGTGTGTATCTCCCGCGAGGATGCAAATCTTCTGGTTGTTTCAGAGAAAGGATATGGCAAGCGCTCATTAGTTGACGATTACCGTATTACCCGTAGAGGTGGTAAAGGCGTGAAGACCATTAATATCACTGAAAAAACTGGCAAGCTTGTTGCGATTAAGGAAGTAGTAGACAACGATGATTTAATGATTATCAACAAGTCAGGAATTAGTATACGCATTAGTGTGGCTGAACTAAGGATCATGGGCAGGGCCACGCAAGGAGTAAGACTGATTAAACTGAATGAAGATGATGCCATCTCATCAGTAGAGAAAATTCAGAAGATAGAAGGCGAATTAACAGAAGGAGAACCAACGGAACCCACGATATTACCAGAATAAACAAAACAGAATAAAACAAACTTGAACTTAAACCTAAATTTGAAATGAAAAAGATAGCAATCATGCTGATGCTTTTGGTGCCTTTTGCTTCAATGGCTCAAAAGGAGGTTAAACCCAGCGTAACAAATGCAGAGAAGGCCTTTCGTGCCGGTAAATTTGATGAAGCAAAAGCCATTATTGATGTGACCACCACCAACCAGGAATTCATGGTTGATAAAAAAGGTAATCCTTCAAAGAATGCGGCAAAGGCCTGGTATTTAAAAGGTCTTATCTATGCAGGGATTGACACCACTAAAGTAGAGAAGTATAAATCTTTGGTTCCAGATGGTTTCCCAGTAGCTAAGGAAGCATTCGAAAAGGCTAAGCAGATCGATGGTGGTAAAACACCAGCTTTTATGAATGATGCAGAGGGTTTCCCGATCATGAACGAACAGATTAACGCATTCCTTGCCCAGAGTTATTTCAACACCGCAATCAAGGCGTATACGGATGATAAAAATTTCAAGAAGGCATTCGAGTTTACTGAGCGTACTCTTTATTTCATTCCGCAAGACACCGCTATTCTTATGAATGCCGGGGTATTCTTTGGACCTGCAGCAGAGGAGTGGGATAAGTCATTAGCTTATATTAATAAGTATCACGAACTGGGAGGCACTAATGCTGACTCTTATATTATGCTGTTTAGTATCTATCGCGATAAGAAAAAAGATAACGAAGCGGCATTGAAAATAGCTCAGGATATGGTCAAGAAGTTTCCTAACAATTCAGACTTTCCTAAGTATGAATTGGATATGTATGTAAAGATGGATCGCCTGCCAGAAGCTAAACAGTTGATGCTAAAACAAGCAAACGCTGAACCTGATAATAAAGAGTCAAGATATTTTTTAGGGGTTATCAGCAACGAATTGAAAGATCCAGTCGATGCTCGTAAATGGTATGAGGAAGCTATTAAATTGGATCCCAAATATTTTGAACCTCAACTTGGCCTCGCTGAACTTATTTATCTGGACGCTAAAGAGGTGAAATCTAAAATGAACCAACTTGGCAATTCGAAGGATGATTTTGCAAAGAAAGTTGAACTTGATAAGACCTATCAGGAGAAATTGAAAGTAGCTCTTCCGTATTGGGAGAAATGTGAAAAACTAAGCCCTGATGAAGGTAAAGTATTGGATGTGCTTTATCTGATTTACAATGACCTTGAGATGACTGCACAGGTTACGCGCATAGAGAAAAGAATGAAGACTTTAGGTCTTTTGGATTAATCTAATTACCTGATTAAAAACAAAAAAGAGGCTTTCGCCTCTTTTTTTTAATGTAATTCAAAAAGATTAAGAATACAATGCTTCCTTCTGTGCATTCACAGGTTCGCTGGAGATATACTCATCATAGGTCATAAGCTTGTCAATATAACCATTCGGTGTGATCTCAATAATTCTGTTAGCAACTGTTTGAGTGAACTCATGATCATGTGATGTAAACAATACAGTGCCAGGGAAATCTTTTAGTGCATTGTTGAATGCTGTTATTGACTCAAGATCAAGGTGGTTGGTTGGTTCATCCAGAATCAGCAGGTTGGCACCAGCCAACATCATGCGCGAGATCATACAACGAACTTTCTCACCTCCGGATAACACCGTGCATTTTTTGAAAACTTCCTCTCCCGAAAAAAGCATCTTACCCAGGAATCCACGAATGTATACTTCGTCTTTGTTTTCATCATCCGCATACTGTCGCAGCCAATCAATAAGATTATCATTAGACTGAAAATACGCCTCGTTATTAACAGGTAGATAAGCTGGAGTAATGGTTTGGCCAAATTGGAATTCACCTTTATCCGGTTTTAATTCACCGGCCAATAGTTGAAACAGTGTCGTTATAGTCAAGCTATCCTTGCCAAGAAAGGCGATCTTATCACCTTTGTTCACAAAGAAATCCAGGTTTTTAAATAGCGGTGCACCATTCAATGAATGAGTAAGATTTTCAACATGTAGAATCTGATCTCCTGCGGAGCGCTTTTGCTGAAAAATGATGGCTGGATATTTTCGTGTTGAAGGCTGAATATCGTCCAGGTTGATTTTCTCTAATAACTTCCTTCTGCTCGTTGCTTGTTTTGATTTTGAAGCATTCGCACTAAAGCGCATAATAAACTCCTGCAACTCTTTCTTCTTTTCCTCTGCCTTTTTATTGGCAGATGAGCGCTGCGATAATGCCAACTGACTGGATTGATACCAAAAAGAATAGTTACCGGTAAACAACCTGATTACTTTAAAGTCAATATCCACAACATGAGTGCACACGGTATCCAGGAAGTGACGATCGTGGGAAACTACAATCACTGTGTTTTTAAATTCGAGTAAAAAGTCTTCAAGCCAGCTTACGGTATGGATGTCCAGGTCGTTAGTAGGCTCATCCAGAATGAGTATGTCAGGATTTCCATAAATAGCCTGGGCTAGCAAAACTCTTACTTTTTGGGCACCACTTAATTCCTTAACTAATTTATAATGGTCTTCCTCCGCAATTCCTAAGCCGCTGAGCAATGAGGCGGCATCGGATTCAGCATTCCACCCATTTAGTTCAGCAAACTCTGCCTCCAGTTCAGAAGCTTTAATACCATCTTCTTCAGAAAAATCAGGTTTTTCGTAAATCGCATTTTTCTCCTTCATTATTTTCCAAAGAACAGTATGGCCCATCATAACCGTATCCAGGACAGCCACCTCATCAAATTCATAATGGTTCTGTCTCAAAACCGCCATCCGCTTACCCGGGTCGATAACGACAGAACCACGGGTAGGGTCGATGTCACCAGAAAGGATCTTTAAAAAAGTCGATTTTCCGGCACCATTCGCACCAATTACCCCATAGCAGTTACCACCAGTAAACTTTATGTTTACCTCGTCAAACAGTACCCGCTTACCGAATTGTAAAGAAAGATTATTTGCTCCAATCATTGAAAAGTGAAATAAGCCGCAAAAGTACGCAATAGCTCTCAATTAGTTATCTCACTTAAACATGATCTTGTGAAAAGGTGATAATCCTGTGTGCGACATAAGATTCATGGACAATTATCATGTGAAATGACTTTTTACTTGCTGATATTTATTCGGAAAAATTTTCTTGTACCCATGAAATCGTTTTCAGTGATGGATTTAGGCGAAAAAGATTTTAAGAACTCAGAGCAAAGCTCTACGCGACTCGTGCGCAGTGGATATGAATATTTCGAATTGCTGGAGGAGCTTATTTATTCTGCCCAGGAGCGTATTCATCTACAGGTTTATATCTACGAAGAAGATGAAACCGGTAAGCAAATTGCTAATGCGCTAATCGATGCTGCAAAGCGAGGAGTGAAGGTTTTTGTAGTAGCAGATGGTTACGCTTCTCAGGATCTTTCTAATTCATTTATTGGAAAATTAGAATTGGCGGGTATCCAATTTCGATTTTTCAATCCACTTCTGAAGAGTAAGTATTTTTATTTTGGTAGGAGAATGCACCATAAGGTAATTGTTGTGGATCGAAGTAAAGCGATGGTGGGCGGTATCAACATCAGTAATAATTATAACGACACGATTGAAAGTTCTGCCTGGCTTGATTGGGCATTGTACGTGGAGGGTGAGGTAGCTAAGAGTCTGGAAAACGTTTGCGAGGATTTAAGAAAGTTCGAAATCATGGAGATTACAAAAAACCGATTCCGAAGGAGATCGTTATCACCTGATCAACCAATTGGTGTTCGCATTAATGATTGGGTAAGGGGAAGGAAAGAAATTACTGCCAGTTATTTGAAGATGCTCCGTAACGCAACATCGCGGGTCACTATAGTTTGCAGCTACCTTCTTCCGGGGAAATTGTTGAGAAGAAATCTCCGTGTGGCAGCAAAAAGAGGCATAAAAATAAGACTGGTCATGGCAGGTATGTCAGATATAGCTGTTGCTAAGTATTCAGAGCGATATATGTATCGTTGGTTGCTGAGGAATAAGATTGAAATTTATGAGTATCAAAAAAATATTCTTCATGGGAAATTGGCGGTGTGTGATGGAGAGTGGCTTACATTGGGCTCTTACAATTTAAATAACATCAGTGCCTATGCCAGTATTGAACTAAATCTTGATGTACACAATTCCGATTTTGCCAAACAAGCCGAGCAAAATATTGATAGGATAGTGCAGAATGATTGCAAAAAAATAACTGAAGAAGAGTATAAAAGTCAGGATACCTTATGGAACCAGTTCTTGCAGCGTAGCGCCTATGATATTTTTCGGCTAATGCTGTTTTTGTTTACGTTTTATTTCAAACAACGAGAGTAGATATCTCCACTTATTCATTTCCCTGTATTCTTTTTAACAGCGACTTTGCAGTCTGTTGATTCCAGTTGGCTAATCTGCCGCGCTGCATGACGAGAAGATTATCATTGGGTAAGTTCAGATGGAAATGAAAAGCAAATCTGGCATGGGGAGTATGCCATCCTGTAATCTGACCAAACCGAAGGTCGTTAAATACGAGTGTATCAGCTTGATGCTCGACTGTATAATATCCCTGGGAGAATTTTTTCAATTGCCGCAGATCATAATTGTCTTGCCACCCCTCAAGCAACGATTCATTTTTAGGAATGAAAGTCAATGGGATCGAATCGACTTTATCAAACACAGAACGATAACCAATGTGATACCCGGAATCAACTTCGGCAACCACAAACCAAAGCCAGGTATTGAACGGGGTCGGGGTGGTGAAGTATCGACTATAGGATACCTGCTGCTTTTTGAATAGAAATTTTACTTCACGACTTATGATGTATTTATTGATAAGTGCATAGCCCAAAAATGCAGCACTCATTGCCAAAGCAAATGTTGCCATCCGGATTCGATACTTATTTTTTTCAGAGACTAGCAGCAATAGAATTGATACTACAATTAGCGTAGTGGAATAAAATGGATCGACCACAAAGAGTGTGTTGAAGGAAATTCTTACATCGTCAAACGGTATGAACCAGCCTACTCCATAGGCATTGAAGGCATCCACAAACAAATGGAGTCCGAGTTGAATGGAAAAAAATAGAAGCCATCCGTTGCGGCTAACGACTTGCTTCCTATCCAACCACATGGCACCCTGGCAAAAAAGTAGCGTGAGTAAGACCATACAAAGTATGGAGTGTGTGAACCCGCGATGGGCCAATACATTATCAGCCGGTGATAGCCACAGCGAAGCGAGAAAATCAATATCAGGAAATGTGTTTGCTGTCGCGCCTAAGATTAAGGCCCGCTTGCCCAACTTCTTGCCCAGTACAATTTCTCCAACAGCAGCCCCTAACGCAATGTGAGTAATTGAATCCATTAGAATTAATCCATTAAAATAACCATTTATCTGCTCTGTAAAGAATGACGAGTATCATAAATGTAAGTGATGGCAATCGTTGAGTAAAATACTTTAGTATAATATGTTGGGAGATTAGCTCAGAAAAAATTGATCATCTAGACAACTGGAAGCAAATAAAACTTCTCAATCAGTGTTAAAAAATTACTGACATCCGACTAATTGGATTGACTCCTTTTAAATTGTCCTTGGCTTAAAATTAGGGGGATTTTTCGGGGCTTTGAAAAACACCCCCCTTTATAATTGCAAACAAGTCTAGCTGGATTTTATTAACGTCACGTTGCAGGGCTGATAATTTATTCCGCATTGTTAGCATGGAAATAAAACAAATGTAGGAGCCTAAATTATTTGAAGCCATGCTGACCATAGTCATAAACTGTTCACATTCTTTCACCTGCTTATGGATAATGGTAAACAGCAAATGTGCTATCAGGGCAATCCACAATTGAGTTTTGATCCCTTCCGGACTGTCCGAGTAAAAATAGCTGAGCTCAAAATTTTGCTTAAGACGTTTGAACAATACCTCCATGCTCCAACGGTTTTTGTAAAGTAAGGTGATGGTGGTGGCTTGATAGGGGAACATATTAGATAAAAACTTTAGTACATGACCTGTCAGCGGGTCTTTGTAGGTGATTAGACGCGCTTTGAAGTATTGACTCCGGTCTGTGAGTTTGAGATGTATAGTTTCATCCCTGATAACACCACCCCCAGCAAATTCTTCTATATCATGAACCCTGGACTCTACCACATCATACACCGCGTTATCATTGAGGCGTGTAACAAAATAGATCCCCTGCTGTGTCCATTGATCAAAAACCGAAAAGTTAACATAGCCTTTGTCAAAGACGTAAATCGTGCCTGGGCAGGGGGTAAGCTGTCCGAGGAAATTCTTATCGTTGCAACTCCCTTCCGTTATGGTGATCAAATCAGGCACAAAACCTGACAGGGGCATTTGCGCCTGCACCTTGAGGCCGCCTTTACGCTTGCCATTTAATGGATTGCGCCCAACCCCTTTAAACACATCAACGAACAAGCTGATGGTAGTGGCATCAAAGAGTTTTACGTTAACAGCGTCCACCTCTCCGTTAAGGGGCAGTGAAAAATAGCTGTCCGACAAATACGTCTTATACTGCTTGTAAAGCAGACCATAAAGTTCTCCGAATACCTCACTGTTGCGCTTGATATTGGCATCACTAAGCGTGCTGGGCGGTGGAAGTTTATCAATACCGATATAAAGAAGTTTGTTGTCCAGAAAAAGCAAACTCTTGCACAAGCCCTGAAGGGAATGGCAACGCGTTATCACACCATATAAGATAAAGGCCAACTGTTTGCGGGTGGTCATAGTCTTGTAATAATGATCGGACTTGTGCAAGGCTACAGCCTGTTCGATCAACTGGTCAGGGATGAAAGAAAACAATTGACATAAAATGGGCTGACCGGATAATTTGATATTTTTGCTCATGATGTTTTTTGCTTGGTAACTTAAACATCATAAAAAAAGGCGGTCAGTAGAAATACCTCCGCCTTTTCATTTTACTCGGATGACAGTATTAAAAAAATATTGTTATGTAGTCTTTTGTTTACCCTATCTTTAAAAATCGGATTCGGTGTATGAAAATATTCATTATAAGCAGACTTCTTTCTTTTTTAGTTCTTGTGGTCATTTGGGGAGTTGCCTCCTGTAAGAAGGATGAAGTCGAGCCAGTGGTTACTGATGGTCTTTATATCAATGAAGTATACTCTGCCGGAGATGACTGGATTGAACTTTACAACGATCTTGAATCAACAAAAAGTGTAGGTGGTTTTGCAATCTACGATGATGCTACCCGAAAATACTTACTACCATCTGGCACTTTCATTCCAGCAAAAGGATTTCTGATTCTGAATTGCAATGATGAAGGCATTGGTCTGAATACAAATTTCAGACTCACCTCATCAGGAGAAACTGTTTATCTTGAAAATGCCGAAGGCACCTTAATTGACAAGGTTGAATTTCCTGCTTTGGACAATGGCCAATCTTATGCTCGGTTTCCAGACGGATCGTTTTCCTTAGCAGTTACCGGAAATACAACCAAGGGAACATCGAATGGCGATAGCCAGGCTCCCGCTGTAGCAAGAGTAATTCGCACTCCATTGGTTCCTTCTAAAGATGAGATTGTAACGATAGAAGCAGAACTGGTATCTAATAGCAATATTGCTTCTGTGAAATTATTTTATCGTTTGAATAGCGCTTCCTACACATCGATTGCGATGACACTTACCGGCTCGTTATATCAGGCATCTATCCCTGCAGCAACCACTACAGGAAAAATGGAGTATTATGTCGAAGTGAAAGGCATTAACAGCAAATTAAGTTACAGTCCGTCCGAAGCGCCAGCTAAAGCTCATAGCTATTTGCTCAACACCGATCCATTGCCTCAATTGGTAATCAATGAGTTTCTGGCATTCAACACAACATGCTGTCCTGATAATGACAGTGGCACGGTTGAATTTGACGATTGGTTTGAAATTTATAATAAAGGTGTGACCTCAGTGAACATTGCCGGCATGTATTTATCTGATGATAAAACAAATCCATTCAAACATAAAATTCCATCCGACAATGCTGCGCTAACTACCATACCTGCGGGTGGATATTTAATTTTATGGGCTGATAATTCACAAGGGCAAGGTCCTTTGCACGTTGAATTTGCTTTATCTAATACAGGCGAAGATGTTGGGATATTTTACATTGATGGTAGAGTCATTGATACCTATACTTTTGGAGCACAAAGTGAAAATATTTCCTTTGGAAGAACTACCGATGGAGCATCCATATGGAAAGCATTTAACACACCCACACCAGGAAAGACCAATCAATAACACTGACGCGTTCTGGTGTTGATGAATAGAAATTAATTCTCCTTTGAAGTATCCTTCAATTATTCAATCCGTTCTTTCGATATTAAAATATTGGATCGTCTCGGTTTAGAAATTGTATTTGTCGTATCTTCGTACTACCTCATTTCCTTACAAACCCCTTTTAATATGAAAAAAATATTTAAGTATGTCGGCTATTTTCTTGCGACAATAATTATCGCAATAGCTGGTTTGCTCTCCTATGTCAAGGTGGCTTTGCCAAATGTTGGCGAAGCAGAAGATTTGAAAATTGATTACACCAAAGAGCGTATTGAACGTGGACGCTATCTTGCAAACACAGTTACTGTTTGTATGGATTGTCATTCCAAGCGCGACTGGTCAAAATTCGCGGGTCCTCCTATGGAAGGAACCCTGGGTATGGGTGGAGATCGCTTTGATCAGAGTGTTGGTATGCCTGGTGTGTTTTATGCAAAGAATATTACTCCGTCTGGCATTAGTCGATATAGTGATGGTGAGTTGTTCAGACTCATTACTTCAGGTGTGACTAAAGAGGGCAGGGCTATGTTTCCGTTAATGCCGTATCCTTATTATGGTAGCATGGATAAGGAAGATATTTACAGCATTATTTCCTATGTGCGATCTCTTCCTGCTATTGAAAATGCCGTTCCCGATTCTGAGCCAGATTTTCCTATGAATTTTATTCTGAATACTATTCCAAAAAAACCAACGCATCAAACTAAACCAGAAAAAACAGACATCCTTGACTATGGCGCTTATATGACCAATGCATCGGGTTGTATAGAATGTCATACCAAGGTGGATAAAGGACAGATTATCCCTGATCTGGCGTTTGGGGGTGGTCGTGATTTTAAATTTCCTGATGGTTCTTTTGTCATGTCGGCCAACATTACACCTGATAAGGAAACCGGCATTGGATCATGGACAGAGGAAATGTTTATTAAACGTTTCAAAGCGTATGCTGATTCATCGTATGTTATTCCTTCTGTAGCTGTGGGTGAATTTAACAGTATTATGCCATGGACTATGTATGGAAAAATGGAAGAAGATGATCTTGCCGCTATCTTCACCTACTTGAGATCTGTGAAGCCTATTTCCAATAAGGTGGTTAAGTTTACACCCGCAGGAATGTAATTTTTTTGAATCATTCTTAGTAGGCGTCATGATACTCATACGTGTCAGGCGCCTAAATTTTTCCGCGTTGTTTTTCTTCCAGTATTCAACACGCGCATGGTTTCACGTATGGCAATAGCGGGTAAACCGGTTTGTTCTTTCATGAATTTTTCTAACGTAGAACGGTGATGTTTTACCATGTTGCGAAGCACCCATGAGATGGCTTTCGTAATTAAGATTTCTTTTTCGCCTTTAAGCCGATCAATATTTTGCAAAGCCAAGGCTGCCAAACGGGCATCATCTGATTTTCGTAAAGGTGAACACAATAGCACCAATGATGCTCTGCGTTTATGTATGTTTTTGCTTTTGGAAAATTGAATCAGTTGAGCCTTCCATGTTTTCCATCGCGAAAGAATTTCAGAATCTGAATATCGGCCTGTGCATAGCGAATCAACTTCAGCCCATCCTTCCACGTAATTGAGCCATGTGTTAAATAATTTCGGATCAAACTTTCGTTGATCCAGAGTTGAATAATCCAGCAGAATACCCACCATGGTTTTCTCGGTTGAAGATTTTCCTTTGTTGAGGCTGCTTAACAGTGTAGCAAATGTTGAAGCTGGTCGATCACGATGAGCGTTCATCCATTCCTTTGCAATTTTTCGAAGTGTGGGAATGCTGATCGGATAGCGTGGATGGCTGTTGCCCAGATAGCTGTCAAGAAAAGTATGTTGTGTTGGCTTACCTGACTGAAGCTGAATTTGCTCAAGGATTTCTTTGTGAAGCGGGTTCATGGTTTAGCAACTTGTATTAAGTAATATTACTAAACAATTTTTTTACAACTCCACCCAACACCATGAAAAAATGCCCAACTGGCAAACGGTTGTATCCCAGCGAGCCATTGGCAGAAGATGCGTTGATAGAAGCTCACATTCATTTTGATTATAGGGCAGGAGGTGGACCGGTAGCCGTTTACAAATGCGATGAATGTGGCGAGTATCACCTCACATCCCGTGGCCCAATGAATACACAATTGGCAAAGAAACTGGCAGACGGCACCATTAAAAAACAAAAGGAAGCAGGCCTGTGGCAGAGTAAGTTTAAGATGCGATAGGCGCGATAATAGTGGTGTTAGTCGCTTATTTCACTTTTGATTCTGCCTCTTTTTTAAAGTTGTTAAGAATGGCTTGCCATCCGCTCTGTTGCAATTCTGGGGAGTGAGTAGGCTCAGCTTCAAAAGTTTCAACCACGTTTGTTTTATTATTCTCAGCAGAAAAGTCAATCGTTACTTTTCGACCATCGCCCATGGAGTACGTGATGTGTTGATGAGGGATTACGCTTTCATAAATGCCTGCAAAATCAAAACCCATACTGCCGTCTTTGGCTTCCATCCGATACGAAAATTTACCACCAGTTCTTAAATCATTTTCTGCTTTCGTGGTATGCCAGTCGTCAGAGGCGGTGTTCCAACGAATGATATCATTTGGGTTCGTCCAGGTATTCCATGCGATTTCTATGGGCGCATTAATGATAGCAGATATGGTAATTTTTGTTGTTTCCATGTTGGTTGTGTTTTGTTATTTCTCATTCGGAGGAAGGTATATCGCCAAATCTGGCAATTCCATTTCCTCCAAACTCTCCTCCAAAAATTGATTTATATAAATTAAAAGCTTCCTCGGTGTGATGAGGAAAATTTAAATAAGTGCTTATTCGTGACATGGTAATAGGCAGCTAATATAATTCAATTTTGTTGTTTGGTCCTGGTAAAATTTTGCTCTGCTGATTTTTGTGACGAGACGTTATTAAGGTTATTGACATTATTTTTTTCCCTTTTAAATTCATTCATCTTTTCCAATAGTTGCATTCGGTACAATGGGTTTTGCCCAAAAGCTGATGCTTAGGATGTAAACCAGCGGAAAGAACAAAACCATCATACCCGTTTGCAATCCGATCAAGTCTTTCAATTTTCCAATCAGCAAAGAGATGATGGCGCCTCCTGCAATTCCGGTACAGAGAATTCCGGCAAACGAACCATGAAATTTTGAAACGCTGTTAAGGGCTAGAGAAAAGATAATGGCATACGTCACGGACAAACAAAAGCCCAATGCAGGGAACCCATACAAAGCAAATGTAGCATTGCCAAAAAGTGTACACGCCAGGATAATCATGGCCGCAATGGTGAAAATTCGCAGTACCATTTTACTGTCCATCACTTTTAATAACGCCATACCAGGAATGCACCCCACCGTCATCATTCCCCAAAACAAACCAACGGTGGACGATCCTTCTACTTCTGGTTTCAATCCATGATATGTTCTCAGGAATTCAGAGATCCAATTTGAAATCCCCTGCTCTACACCTACGTATGAAAATATTCCTAGAAAAAACAGAATGACATTTTTCTGTTTAAACAATTCAACATGGGTTTGCCATGCTCCCACGGTTTCATCTTCGTTGCGTACCACTTTTGGAATGGGAGAAGATAGAAGGATAATGATCATGAGAAAACTCACAAAACTGAAAATCCAATAGATGGACACCCATGATAACGTATCGGGTGTCAGGTAGGAAATTATCGAAATTATGACTCCTTGATCGGGTGCCTCATCACGAAGATGAGTGACCAGATAAGAGTACACAAACGGACTAAGGAAAGAGGCGGCTCCAAAAACCAGTTGCGCAAAAACCGAGTTAAACGCAAAGTGTTTTTCACCGCCAACAACTCTCAGCAGGGGATAGATGATCACCTGCAGGAGTGCCATGCCACAGCCAATCAGGAACAGGGAACATAAAAAGACCGGAAAAGAAGGGAAGATGGAGAACAACAGCGCGCCAGCAAGCGCTAATATCCAGGCAAAGGTTAAGCTTTTCTTTTCATCGAATTTTTGAACGAGTATTCCGGAAGGAATGGACATTAATGCATAGGCAATGAAAAAAGAAAAAGGAAGCAATCCGGTCATCGTTCCATTTAAGGAAAAACTATCGCTGACATTCGGATTGATTGCTCCCAGAATATTAGTCAAAAATGAAATCGCAAAAAAAATGACGAATATCAGAGTGATCAGGTAGTATTTTTTTTTCACACTTTACATTTATATATCTAAAAGTAGAGAAATATGACTAGAACGAGATAATTATTGACGTAAGTAATAATGGGCACAGCTGAAACCGACTAACACAGAAGGTTGCCTTAGGTATAGCAACATGATGTTAGCCAATGGAAAATTTCATAATTTAAATGCGCTGGATTCGCTCTGGTGAAGGATTATCTGGAATAACAAAACATCCAATGAAAGAAAACCTAACTCACTTTTTTATTGTAAGCATGTTGTGTCTGGCAACTCATGCAATGGCATACCCACCCGCTTACAATGAGCCTGGTGATAGTACCAAAAGCTGGCGGCAGTTGTTCAACGGCATGGACCTCACGGGCTGGAATCATGTGGGCGATGGAAATATGACAGTAGAAAATGGTATCATTCAAACGCATGGAGGAATGGGCCTTTTGTATTGGACAGGTGAGAAGTTTGGGAATTGTACGATACGGGTCGTGTACAGAATGGAGAAAGAGAATAGCAACTCCGGGTTTTTTATCCGAATCCCCATTGAACCCAAGGAAGCATGGATGCCTGTCTTTTATGCCTATGAAGTTCAGATTGATAATCATCCGGAAACTTCCGATGAAGATGAGTATCATGCTACCGGAATGTTATATGCCTTCACTAAACCTCTCGCAACTGCCTGGAAGCCGGGGCCTGAATGGAATACATTTGAAATCACACTTGATGGAGATCGCACGATTGTAGTATTGAACGGAGTGAAAGTAACCGACTTCAAAGAAGGCGATCCGGTTCCATCACGAAAATTTGATTTTGAACCCTATCCTGGCAAGCGAGCTGATTATGGATACATTGGTATGCAAAACCATGGCGAGCATGATGTCGTCTTTTTCAAAGAAATTGCCGTGAAGCCCCTTGAAAAGAAAACCGGGGAAAAGAAAGCGGGGCATAAAGATCAACCAAAAAAACATTGAACGTGCAGACTTAAATCAGTTGAACCAATGAAAAAAAGTAATATTAAGAATACGCTATCCAAACTATCGAGGCGCAAGTTTATAAAGATGGCATCTGCCAGTGCTGCCGCAATTGCCTTAGCCAAAGCTACGGCAGGCAATGCTTTTTCGATTATACCAAACTTTACTGTTAGCGGACTTGGCCATGTGGCACCGAGTGATAAATTATACATCGCGGCCATTGGTTGTGGTGGCGAAGGAGAAAATGATATTCATCATTATGCCACTGCTCCCAAAAAAAATGCAGTGGTTTCTTTCTTGTGCGATGTGGACGACCGCATGGCAGCTCCGCGTATTAAAGAATTCCCTAAAGCAAAATTTTATCACGACTGGAGAGAACTGTTTGAAAAAGAAAGCAAGAATTTTGATGCAGTCTCCGTGGCCATTCCAGATCACAACCATGCGATCGTAGGGCTAAGTGCTATGCAGTTAAACAAACATCTGTATCTTCAAAAACCGCTGTCGCATGATATTTATGAAGCGCGCATTCTTACCGAAGCTGCAAAAAAATATAAGGTAGTAACTCAAATGGGTGATCAGGGTGCATCGTGCGATGGTATGTTTACTTTGAGAGAATGGATAGAAGCTGGACTATTGGGGGAAATAACACAAGTTTATTGCTGGACGGATCGCCCGGTGTGGCCACAAGGAATAGCATGGCCCGACAAACATCCCATAGTGCCAAAGGAACTTAAGTGGGATCTGTGGCTTGGCACAGCAGAGTCAACCGAATACATTGACAATCTGGTTCCATTTAACTGGCGCGGCTGGTGGAGATTTGGAACAGGAGCCTTGGGCGACATGGGCTGTCACATCATGGGGCCTCCTTTTAAACTGTTAGGCCTTGGTTATCCCACAGAAGTATCGGGTAGCGCAAGCACGGTTTATGATGGAATTTTTAGTGAAGCAGATTTTCCGCAGAGTGGACCGGTGTCCAGCAGCATTCGGTTTAAGTTCAAACAGAAGAGTGGAAAAGATCTGGATCTCTATTGGATGGATGGTGGCATCACACCGGAACGGCCCAAAGAGCTTGACCCTGACGCTAACATGAACAGTATTATGGGCGACTGGCCGAATGTTGGAGACTTTGAAGGCAGTACACTTTTCATTGGTACAAAAGGTAAAGCCGCCTGCGGTTGGGGAGGACGCAATCCTATACTCTTACCCCTTGCTTTGAACAAAGAGATAAATGTTCCCAAAAAATATAAGCGTGTTGAGGGTGATATGGATGGTCACTGGTGGCAATGGGTTGATGCCTGTATTGCCGGATTTGGCAAAGCAGATGTATCATCTCCATTTGTTGGATATGCCGGACCTCTTACAGAAACCGTGTTAATGGGCAATCTCTTGCTTCGCACGTTCAGCTTGCGCGACAAAATCACACGTAAAGATCCTGTGTATGGAGATCAGGTGGGATTCAATTATCCCGGGCGGTACATCTCTCATTCCTGGGATGCCATCAATATGAAGGTAACCAACTTCCCTCTTGCCAACCAATTTGTAAAGAGAACTTATAGGAAAGGTTGGGGAGAATTGAAATTGTAATATAATGAATTCCCAACGTGGATAATTTTCCTAGTCATCGGGTAAAGACTTCATTACTCCAGCTTTTTATTTTGTTTCTTTTTTCCAATCTTCAAGAAATTTAATAAAAATCCTTTCTAAATAACTATTCATGTCCACACAGACTCTTGATAAACTTTTAGGCATCGATTACCCGGTCATTGTTGCGCCCATGTTCTTGATATCCAATACCAAAATGATTAAAGCTGCTTTAGCAAATGGAGTGACAGCCGCTTTTCCAGCATTGAATTATCGAACCGATGAAGAATTACGGGCCGCCATCAACGAGATAAAAGCATTTTCATCAAAACCATTCGGTGTAAATCTTATCGTCAATAAATCCAATCTTAAGTATAAGGATCAGTTAAAAACACTGATTGACTTGAAAGTAGATTTTATCATCACTTCATTGGGTAATCCTAAGGAAGTGATTGATCAATGTAAGCCCTTGGGGATAAAAGTTTTTTGTGATGTGGTTGATCTCGCCTATGCACAAAAAGTGGAAAGTCAGGGTGCGGATGCTGTCATTGCAGTAAACAATAGGGCAGGAGGTCATGCCGGAAAAATTTCACCCAAAGAATTAATTACGTTGCTTACTAAAAATTGCAACATACCCGTGATCTCAGCAGGAGGCATTGCTCATGGAAAAGATTTGAAGGACGTAATGGATTGGGGTGCTGCTGGTGCTTCCATCGGCACCATCTTTATTGCCTGCGATGAAGCAGATATTTCACATGAGTATAAACAAGCTATGGTGGATTATGGAGAAAAAGACATCGTGATGTCAACCAAATTATCGGGTTCCGCATTAACGGTGATCAACACTCCCTATGTGCAACAAATGGGAACGAAAGCCAATTTTTTAGAACGCCTTTTGAATAAAAACAAAACACTAAAGAAGTATGTGAAGATGATCATCGCTTATCGCGGAATGAAACAGGTGGAGAAAGCCGCCTTTGGTGCTACCTATAAATCGGTATGGTGTGCCGGTCCGGCAATCGAACATGTTCACAGCATACGACCAATTGGAGAGATCATAAAGACCTTGACCAAGGAGTATGATGAGGCCGTTCAAAGTTCAGCGCTACTACGTTGAATATGGACGAAAAAGCGCATTGGAATCGCATCGCGCCAAGCTACAATGATGAAATCTTTGACGTATTTCAGAGTGATAAGAAAAAGAAGCTTCCTAAGTATTTCAAGAAACATGCAGGGTTAACTAAAACGGCCATCGATTTTGGTTGTGGCAATGGAAAATCGTTTCCTTATATGGCTCCGCAGTTTAAGCACATCTTGGCGTTAGATATTTCTAAAGGTTTGCTGAAGCAAGCCAGGCAAAGAGGTTACCCTAATGTTGATTTGAAGCAACAGGATTTAACGAAGAAGAATCTTACATTGCCACCAGCTGATTTTGCGTTTTGTTGTAATGTGATCATGTTTTCGGTGATCGAAAAGAATGTGGTCATGATCAAGAACATTCATCGCGCTTTGAAGCCTGGCGGCACTGCACTCATCGTGTTGCCATCGTTCGATTCAGCGCTGTTCTCGTCATGGCGATTGATAGATCTCTACCGTAGAGAAGGAGTGAAGCCTGAAGATATTCCAGCTCATGAGTTTCATTATTTCAAGGGCAGCAAGCGAGACATCCTTCAAGGCATTGTGCACATTGACGGTGTGCCGACAAAACACTATACGGAACCGGAAATTCAAGTCATCTTTAAAGAAGCAGGATTCACTGTAACCAAAGTGGATAAACTTGAATACGGCTGGAGTACTGAATTTTCTTCTCCGCCTGCATGGCTTCAAAGTCCATTTCCATGGGACTGGTTGGTGGAGTGTAAAAAGAACTAGCCGATCGTACTAATTATCATTAGTTCAAATATGATTTTTAGTTAGATTCGCGCTCCAAATTTTAACTAACATTCCTATGAAATTCTACCTGAGAATAGTTCCACTCCTGATCGCCACGATGGGCGTGTTGCAGTCATGCAATTTTGAACCGTCTACTGATCTTACCAAGGAAAGTATCATACCGAAGCCGGTGTCAGTAGTGGCCACAGGCGAGGGTTTTTCATTGACTAGCACAACGGTAATTTATGTTGAGGGTGGTAATCAAGACCTTGTCAACGTAGGAAATCAACTCTCATCAGAATTGTTTGCAATAACCGGATTCGCACTTAAAGTAGAGCCAATAACGGGCGTCCCCCAAGAAGGTAATATTCACTTAGTACTTGGTGGGGCCGATGCTAAAACAGGAGCAGAAGGATATGAGCTTTTCATCACAGAAGATTTGATTACTCTTAAGGCAAATGAACCTGCCGGTATTTACATGGGTGTTCAAACCGTACTGCAAATTATTCCTGCTGTAAAAGCAAATACTCAAAACGACCGTTATAGAATTCCCACCGGAAGTATCATCGATTATCCTTCCTATAGCTGGCGCGGATCCATGTTAGATGTGGCGCGTCACTTCTTTACTGTAGAAGAAGTAAAGCGCTACATCGATATGATCAGCTATTACAAAATAAATGTGTTGCACCTTCACTTAAGTGATGACCAGGGATGGCGCATTGAAATCAAATCATGGCCTAACCTGACGGCTCATGGAGGCAGTACGGAAGTGGGCGGAGGTAAGGGGGGGTACTATACGCAAGAGCAATACAAGGAGATCGTTGCGTATGCGGCAAGTCGCTACATTACGGTTATTCCGGAGATTGATTTACCCGGTCATATCAACTCGGCTCTGGCATCTTATGCTGAATTGAATTCTGGCATCAAGGTTCCAGTGGAGGGTCAGTTCAAAGGACCGATCCAAACACAAGGCATTCTCGATGGTAAACAAAAGCCTACCGAACTTTATACAGGTATTGAAGTCGGATTCAGCACACTTAGTCTGAAAAAGCCTTCTACGTTCAAATTTGTGAATGATGTAATTCGTGAACTCTCCGAGATTACTCCAGGACCTTATTTTCATATTGGTGGCGATGAGGCGCACGTAACGAAGAAAGAAGATTATATCGAGTTCATCAATCAGTTTAGTGAGATTGTAAAAGCCAACGGTAAGAAAATGATCGGCTGGGAAGAGATCGCACAGGCCAATATCGATGATAATGCGATCGCGCAACATTGGGCCTCTGAGAAATATGCCCAGGAAGCTGCGGGCAAGGGTGCAAAAATTATTATGTCACCTTCCAAGAAGGTGTACCTCGATATGCAGTATGATTCAACCAGTAAACTGGGATTGCATTGGGCCGCTTATATTGAAGTAGATGAGTCGTATAATTGGGATCCTGCCTCTCGTGTTGATGGCATAGAAAGAAATCAGATCTTAGGTGTTGAAGCGCCATTGTGGAGCGAGACGATAGCTACCATGGATGATATTGAGTATTTGTTATTCCCCCGCATCATTGGTGTAGCTGAAATTGGATGGACACCAGTAGAAAATCGTAATTGGGATGAGTATAAGATAAGACTAGCCAATCATGGACCGAAAATGAAGGCGAAAGGAATTGATTTTTATCGCTCTTCACGCGTGCCGTGGGTAGATTAATTAATCGATGAAATTAATAAAGCGCGTCAATCATAATTTGGTTGGCACTTTTTTTACAAGGTTGATCGTAGTGTACCTGATATGTGGAATCCGCAAAATCTGCCTCAGTTAATAATCTATGAATAAGTTTGTTGATTATCAGCTTTAACGAGTACGACAACTCATGATTTTTATCATCTTTTTACTGATTATTCTTTAGTAACATTGGATATGAAAACACAAAAAGAGATTACAAAAGCAGGGGTATTCATTTTGTTTGTTTTACTTCTTGCCGGCTGCAAGATGGAGACAAAAGAGTCCTATGATCATGCGGTTGACTTCAGTAAGTACAAAACTTTTTGTTGGATGACGGGATGTGAATTTAAGTTCAATGGGCCAGAATATTTAAATGACAGTTTGTTGAGGGAGAGTTTAAAAACATCCTTGATTAAGGAATTAAAGAGTAAAGGGCTAAGAGAAGATTCTAATAATCCTGACTTATTGGTTGGTTTTACCATTACCGTTAAAGATGAACAAGCCATCATCTATCACCGCGCAGAAGATTCACCGGTCTATTATCAACCATTGTCAACAGATCGGGAAGTAATCAATTATTTAAAAGGAACTGTGATCATCGGTATGGCCGATAAGAAGGAGAGTCGAATGGTGTGGCAATCTCTCGCAACCAGTTATATGGAACTCAACCCGGATTTTTCAGAAAAGAATATCCGCAAAGGAATAAAGATGGTGTTGAAGAATTTTCCACCGAAACCGGAGGGTAAATAGTAGGCAATAGGCAAGGAATATCACAGGTGATTTTTTTGCCTACTGCCAATTGCTTACTGCCTACTTTACAATAGAATTCACTCATTCACCATCGCCTCGGCTTCCATCTCAACCAAGTATTCATCACCAATGATTTCTGCTTTCACCATCGTGTTTGCAGGTTGAATATCTTTAAAGCGATCTCCATGGGCACGCGCGATGGGCTCCCATTGATTTACATTTCGAATGAAGATGCGGGTGCGAACCACCTGATCTAGGCTGCCACCCAATGACTGAATAGCTCCTTCAATTTTGTCAATGATATAATGCATCTGCGCAGCCGGATCATTTCCTCCGATCGCTTTTGATCCATGCGTAGCCGTAGTTCCTGATACCAGAATACGATTCCCCTTTTTCACCGCGCGACTAAAGCCAGCAAGATTTTCCCAGATCGTTCCACTCAATGCTTTCGTTCTTCCATCACTTCCTGAAAATGAAGGATACGGAGCAGGAAAACTTTCTACATGATGACTTAAATCTCCGGATGCAGTAAGGAAGGGAGGCTTGCGATACTCATCTCCGCAATCGCCCGGAATTGTGGTTAAACTAGCCAGTGATTGTGCAATCTGTTTCTTACTCTCCTCATCAAATTGAAATGAAAATAATTTATCGTTGTCTTGAATGTGCTCGCTCATTCCAAGTCGTGCGCCAATGATAACCCCCGCCACAGCGGGATTTTCAAGAATATATTTGCTGGCAATGTTTGCCATGCTCACGCTGTATTTCTTTGCCATGCTATCCAGTGTTTTTAATAAGGATTGAAATTTATCCCAGCCTCCGGCAACATCAATGAAACGTTTGTATTTCATCTGCGACCAGGTAAGCGAATCATTCAGGCGCGGTTCTGATTTATTAAACCATTTTTCTGAAAGGAATCCACCTGCTACCGTGCCGAATGCCAGAAGCTTCACGTTGTGTTTTATACAGAGTGCACTCATATTTCCTGCTGCGCGCTGATCTAGTAATGAGTAGCAAACTTGATTAGATACTATTTCAATACCACTGTTCACGACAATTTGTAAATGAGCGGTATCAAAGTTGGTAAGCCCTATGTGTTTAATCAAACCTTCTTCTTTTAGTTCCTGCAAATAGAAAAGGCAATCCAACCACGATGGATGAGCATAACTCCATGCATGAAATTGCATGAGGTCAATTTGTTCTGATTGTAATCGGCTGAGTGCGAGTTGAACGGCATCGCGAACATTTTCTTTGGTTACCGGTCCGGGTTTAGGAACCCATTTGGTAAATAATTGAGCTTTGCCTTTTGAATATTTTGTTTTGAACACGCCTGAGATTTCTTCAGCTGAGCCGTAATGATCGGCCATATCAAACGTAGTGAAGCCTGCTTCTGCGTAAGCGTTCATCGCCAATGCGGCTTTTTCGGCATTCACTTTATTTCCATCGCGCTCGAGATCGGCAATCTGCCATAATCCCGTTAACGCGCGACATATTGTTAGACCGGGTGCGAGCTCAATATATTTTGAAGAAGTATTCATCATAGGTGAAAAGAAATCTATAGTTAGTCGTTTTATTCAGGAGGTAATTGGGAAAATAATTTTTTCGTGTCAACGCCCGATTTCTTCAGTGCGCTCCATTGTGTAAAGAAGATCACACTCGCTACGATCATCACCATGATCCAGACCGGAGTAGAGTGAAAGTACCAGGCTTCAACATCAGACGTAACATCTTTTGCGATGTGGATGATTAAAAAACCAGAAAGCGCTATCGTACCGAGAATGGCAAGTACTTGTTGTACTAAACGAGACTTAAATACTTTTATTTCGGATGCCAAAGCAGGATTTCGTTTGGGTAACATGAGCACAGAGACACACATCAATAAGAAGTTCACCAGCATGGAGGTGACCATAATATCAATACCCAAAAAGAAATCACCGGCAAAGTGACTTCCCAAAATTCCAATAGAAGCCATGACACCGCTTGCTAAAATAGCGATGTGTGGTGTATGAAACGTGGAATGAATTTTTGCTAAACGTTTAGGGAATATGCCATCTTCTGCCCACGAAAACATCAATCTTGAAACGGCCAGAATCATGGCTGGCAAATCATTCGTTAATGCAACAGCAGCACCGAGTACAATAGCAACTGCCCATCCTGAGGGAAGTATATAACTTAACAAACCAGGTGCAGTTACATCTTTCGTTATTGCTTCCTGTGCGACAAAGCTCCAGGGTACAGCATGATAAACTGAAAATGTAAACAGTATATAGAACAAACTCACACTGAAAATGGCAATGCCGATAGCTCTTGGTAGCGAACGGCCAGGATCCTTTGCTTCGCCACCGGCTTGCGCAATGGAGTCGAACCCAATGAAGCTTGCAAAGAGGAGAGCTGAAGCAGAAAGAAATGTGTTCCAGTTAAACTCAGCTGTGGTGGCTGGCACTGTTCTTCCTTCTTTGATCATTAAGGCGGATGCAAAATCCTCCTGGGTAAACATCAAACCGGCAACAATAACAATTCCGCCCAGCACAAACATCAGGATCATGAGGGGCACAACTGTTTTTTCATATGATTTCACACCACGAATGTTAATCAGAACAAACGTCCATAGAATGAACAAGGCAAGGATTACCCGAACCGATCCGGTGTCCAGCAATTGTGCAATATCATTCCAGTGCAATGCGGAAGCGATGTCGCGTAGAAAGGGAATGATAACATAAGAAACCACACCAATCACAATGGACAACCCAAACCATTGTGAAAAACTGGCCACAAAGCCGAGGTATGGACTTAATGATCGACTGGCATATAAATAACTTCCGCCAGCTCGTGGCATGGCTGAGGCCAATACGATGTATGCAAAAGCAGCCAGCATAGCAGGCACCGCAGCAAATAGAAATGCCGGAAGAACATAAGGCCCAATGCCCGGTACGTTTCGCTGAATCATAAACGGCACAACGTGAATTGAAGCGCCAATCATCGAGCAAATTCCGGTGGCAGCTAATCCAAGCAATCCCATCTGCCTATTAAGATTTGTTTCCTGGATTGAATTACTTTTATTTTTGGATGCTGACATTCGGTGGTGTAAAAACGAAAAGTAAACCATTTAAAAAGCAATCGCAATCCGTTTATAAAACAGCGAATGTTTTGTTGTTTATCTCTTTGTGTATCTTCTTGTGTATCTTCGTGCCTTCGAACCTTCTTGGTTCAAATTACTTCTTCAAATCAGAATAGTTATGAACGAATTAGAATCTCAATTATCCCTTTCAGGGGAAAGAACCGAAGTGTTTGCTTCGGTAGCTTCTTACTTATCAAAGACCGGCTTTACGGTCGTGTCGCAGGATTTTACCCGGCCCTGGGGAGGCTTTTTTGTATTGGATGAATCACAAGCCCAGATATTTAGCAAGAAGTATTTTCCCGATGTAGATTTTTCATCGTTGAAGATCAGCGGAAAGCTGAGTCCTAAAATTTTGATGGTGGAGGCTAACAAAAGATTGTCGTGGCAATATCATCACAGACGTGCTGAGATATGGAAATTGGTAGCCGGTCATGCCGGAGTTGTTACGAGTGAAACTGATGAGGAAGGTCCTGTGCAGCAATTGAAAGTAGGAGAGATCATTCGCCTCAAGCAAGGACAACGTCATCGTTTGATCGGAGTGTCCGGAGGTTGGGGAATGGTGGCTGAAATCTGGCAACATACCGATGCCAATCATCCTTCTGATGAAAGTGACATTGTTAGGGTGCAGGATGATTTTGGTAGGTAGCATCGGTAATTATATAAATCAATAGACAAATCATGTAACGACTTTCTTGCTTGTAATCCGTTATTTGAAGTGTAAATAAAACGACCATGGAAAAGACAAAATTCAAAACCAATATTAAGTGTTCTGCCTGTGTAGATAAAGTGACTCCTTATCTCAATGAAGTAGCCGGTGAGAACCATTGGCAAGTAGATTTGGTGGACCCAGCGCGTATATTAACAGTAGACAACGCTGATGATAGCAAAATAGTAGAAGCTCTTCAGAAGGCCGGATATAAAGCAGAACGAGTCTAAAAATCTAATTAACAACTTGTTAACAGCTTTTTTCTTACATTTGCTCAGTCAATGAAATTTTTGAAATCCATAGTGTCCTCTTTGCTCGCCTTGTTGGTGCTTGTTTCGTCAAGCAGTTTTATGGTGAATATGCACTTCTGCGGAGGTCACGTACAAAGCGTTTCATTGATTGAAGAAGCGGCACCTTGCCCTATGGAAGCTCAACTTCCTCCTTGCCATAAGAAGATGGCCGTAAAGAAGTCAGGATGCTGTGAAGACAAGCACGTTGCCTTCGAAGGCAAAGACTTCAACACACAAATTCAGGGTTTTTCACTTCTTACCTGGCAAGCCATCAACTGGGTTGCTACGCTTCCTATAATCATGGAAGTAATTCAGGTGAATGAAGCCTTAACCTTTTCAAATCACACTCCTTACAAACCACCCATTGTCGAGCGAGATATTCTTGTGCTCGTTCAATCTTTCCTTATTTAATCATTTATAGCTGAGTCGAATCATGGTTGCAAAGCAACGATGTATTCGTTTGTCATGTACTTAATACTCATGACTTTTTACGTTTTACTCATTAGCTATGATAGAAAATTTAATCTCGTATTCGCTTCGTAATCGCTTTCTTATACTGATGGTTGCCATCGGATTATTTGCGTGGGGCGTTCATGCTGTCCGCATCAATAAGATCGATGCCATCCCGGACCTTTCCGAAAATCAGGTAATCGTGTTCACCGAGTGGATGGGCCGCAGTCCGCAGATTATTGAAGACCAGGTAACGTATCCGCTCGTCACCAACCTGCAAGGACTTCCACATGTAAAGTATGTGCGTGGTGCTTCCATGTTTGGAATGAGTTTCGTCTATGTCATTTTCAATGATGACACCGATGTGTATTGGGCCCGTGAGCGTGTGCTTGAACGACTTAACTATGCTACTCGATTATTACCGCAAGGTGTAACACCAACGCTCGGTCCGGACGGGACTGGTGTAGGCCATATTCTATGGTACACGCTCGATGCACCCGGAATGGACCTTGGTGAACAACGTGCCGTGCAAGACTGGTATGTAAAATTTGCTTTGCAGAATGTGCAGGGTGTAAGTGAAATTGCCTCCTTCGGAGGATTTCAAAAACAATATCAGATTGCATTAAATCCGAATAAGCTTTCCTACTATAATCTTTCCGTTCCAGAAGTCATTCAATCGGTACGCTCGAACAACAATGAGGCTGGTGGTCGCAAGTTTGAAATGAGTGACATCGGCTACATCATCAAAACGACTGGCTATCTCAAGTCCGTTGAAGAGATTGAAAACATCGCTGTGAAAACGGTGAACTCCGTACCGGTGAAAGTAAAAGATCTTGGTTCGGTACAAATGACTGGTGAAGCGCGTTTGGGAATTTTTGATCAGGATGGTGAGGGGGAAGTAGTAGGAGGCATCGTGGTTATGCGCTATGGCGAAAATGCCGATGAAGTTATTCATCGAGTGAAAGCGAAGATGGAAGAAGTAGCGAAGGGATTTCCCGCAGGAGTGAAATTTAATGTGGTTTATGATCGAAGTGAACTGATTGAAGAATCAATTTCTTCGATCAAGACTACACTGATCGAAGAAATGATTGTCGTGTCATTGGTGGTCATTCTCTTCTTGTTCCATTGGCGCAGTGCGGTGAGCATCATCATTCAAATACCGGTTACCATTGCAACCAGTTTTATCTTATTGAATGCATTTGGCATTTCGTCCAACATCATGTCCTTAACGGGGATCGTGTTGGCTATCGGTGTGATTGTCGATAATGGAATCATCATGGCGGAGAACTCCTATAAGAATCTCACCATGCGCTATGCAGAATTGAATGGCCCGATTCCGGAACTTGAGCGACTTTCTATCATTGAAAAATCATCCACACAAGTTTCTCGAGGTGTTTTTTATTCCACCATCATCATCATCACTTCATTCTTACCTGTGTTCATGCTCACCGGACAAGAAGGAAAATTATTTCATCCATTAGCCTACACAAAAACGTTCATCATGCTGGTGGATGCGATTCTCGTGATCACGTTGGCACCGGTGCTCATCTCCTTCTTCATGAAAGGAAAATTCAAGGACGAGAAAGCCAATCCATTGAATCGGATCCTTGAAAAAATATATGAGCCGGTAGTTCGTGCCTGCATGAATTGGCGCAAGACCACGATCGGTGTAAACATACTGGCATTAGCAGTGAGTATTCCATTATTGTTCAGCATGGGTAGTGAGTTCATGCCTCCATTAGATGAGCAGTCTATCTTATTCATGCCCGTTACGTTACCGGATGTTTCCAATGAAGAAATAAAACGAATTTTACAGGTACAGGATAAGATCATAAAATCTGTTCCTGAAGTCGATAAGGTGTTAGGTAAAGCTGGTCGTGCAAGCACTGCTACTGACAATGCTCCGCTATCCATGATTGAAACGATCATCACCCTCAAGCCAAAATCAGAATGGCGTGAAGGCGTCACCAAGAAAGACATCATCAATGAGTTGGATTCCAAGCTTCAAATTCCGGGTGTAGTAAATGGCTGGACACAACCGATCATCAACCGCATCAACATGTTGTCAACGGGTATTCGTACCGATGTAGGCGTGAAAGTATATGGTCAGAATCTTGATAGCATCTATACTCTTTCAGAAAGGGTAAAAGCTGCCTTGGAAGGAATTCCCGGAGTAAAAGATTTATATGTTGATCCAATCACAGGAGGAAAGTATTTGACCATTGATGTGAATCGCGAAGCATTGGGTCGCTATGGATTAACAGTCGATGATGTTAATCTGATTGTTGAATCCGCTATTGGAGGAACACCGATTGGTCAGACGATTGAAGGAAGACAACGTTTTTCAATTAGCGTGAGATTGGCGCAGGATTATCGCAATAGTCTTTCACAACTTCAACGCATTCCGGTAAAGACTCCTTCGATGGGAATGATTCCGCTTTCCACTGTAGCGAATATCCGGTTTGAAAACGGACCACCGATGATTGTATCAGACAATGCATTACTTCGTGGAGCGGTTCTCTTCAACGTGCGCGATCGTGATTTGGGAAGTACGGTGCAAGAAGCCATCGAAAAATTGAATAAGGAAATGGGTGAAATGCCCAATGGTTATTTCTTTGAATGGAGTGGGCAGTATGAAAACCTGATTCGCGGTAAGCAAACACTGATGATCATTTTGCCGGTAGTGATGTTGATTATTTTTATTTCGCTGTACCTGGCATTCAATTCATTACGAGAAGCTTTCTTTAGTTTGATCACCGTTCCATTCGCCTTAATTGGTGGAGCTTACATGGTGTACTTCTATGGAGTGAATTTATCGGTAGCAGTAGCTGTTGGCTTCATTGCTCTGTTTGGTATTGCCGTAGAAACGGGTGTTGTCATGGTGATTTACCTAAACGATGCTATGAACCAATTAGTAAAACTCAGAGGCAATTCCAGTGAAACCATTTCGCGCGAAGAGCTAAAGGAGTTTGTGATCGCAGGAGCAGCCAAGCGATTGCGACCAAAATTGATGACAGTATCCGTTGCGTTGTTTGGTTTAGTACCTGTATTGTGGGCGACCGGTGTTGGCAGCGATGTGATGCAGCCCATCGTACTACCCATGATTGGTGGCGTACTTACCTCATCCACCCACATATTATTAGTAACACCGCTCATCTTTTTGATGACGAAAGAATATGAATTAAGAAAATTCGGAAAACTTGAAGTGCATGAAAAAGCTCATTAATAAATTAGTTGCTCGATACGCGTTGCTGGTTACTGGTTACTGGATGCTGGCTACTGGATTCTCGATGCTCAGATTTTCAAGGAGGATCGTCCGATTGTCCATTGTCCATTGTCCATTGTCCATTCTTTTATTGTTAATCACTTTATCAAGCTTTGGCCAGGTCATGAGTCTGGATAGCGTACTCTCTGCCATCGACAGACAAAACCCAATGTTGCAGGAATATGATAGCAAGGTGAAAGCCATGAATGCTTATACCGATGGAGCAAAAAGTTGGATGCCACCCATGGTGGGGGGTGGGCCGTTTTTCTATCCTTATCCTGGTCAGCTATTAATGGAGGAACGAGATAGAGGAATGTTTGTTATTAATGTTGAGCAGGATATACCTAATCCTGGTAAACTGAATGCTAAGAAAAATTACTTTGCATCAAAGGCATCGGTGGAGGAGAAAGGACGCTCTTATCAGTTCAATCAGTTACGATCAGAAGCACAAGAGAATTATTACCAATGGTTGGTGTTGGAAAAGAAGGGGAAGGTGCTGCAGGAGAACAAGCGTATAGTAGAACTCATGCTGAAGCTGGCGCGAATCCGATATCCATACAATCAGGGAAGCCTGGGAAACATCTACAAAGCAGAAGCTCGTTTGCATGAAGTGGATAATATGATCCTGATGAATATGGCAGAGATCGAAGACAAAGCTTATCGGTTGAAGTCATTAATGAAACTCCCTGAAGAAGTCTCTCTTACGATTGATACGACCACGCAAATATCTTTTGAAGCTAACAAGATTTTATACGATACGGCCGAGTTGAGCGTCAATCGCAGTGATGTGCAACAGATCAATCGCTCTATTGAAGTCATGCGTCAAAATCAAGTATGGCAAAAAGCGCAGGCCAAGCCTGATTTCAGAATTCGTTATGAACACATGCAACCGATAGGCAATATGGTTACGCAGTTCTCGCTCATGGCGATGGTATCCATTCCCATAGTCCCCTGGGCTTCAAAAATGTATAAGTCAGAAGTTGCCGGAATGAATTATGAGATTGAGGCTATGCAAAAAGGTAGGGAAGCCATTTTAATTGAAGCGCGTGGAATGCTCGCAGGGATGGCATCACAGCTGGTGAGAATGAAGCAGCAACTTGGGAATTATGATCAGAAGATCATACCGGCTTTGAAGAAGAACTATGAAACGCTGCTACTGGCTTATGAAGAAAACCGTGAGCAACTGCCAATTGTAATTGATGGCTGGGAAGCAATGAACATGGCCCAGATGGAATATCTAAATAAAATGCAGGAGTATTATTTAATGATCGTGCGTTATGAGAAAGAAATTGAAAAATAAGTTGACAGTTGACAATGAACAATTGACAATAGGCAAAGTAAAATTATTATCAATGGTCAACTGTCAATTGTTCATTGTACTAATGCTGCTGTTTAGCTGCACAACTAAAGATAGTTCACATGAGCATTCAGATACCTACACTTGTCCGATGCACCCAACAGTTGTATCCGACAAGCCCGGTGTTTGCCCGGTGTGTGCGATGGATTTGGTGCGTAAGGGTAGGCCTGGTGAAGAAGTGAAAATCACGGAAGACTTAGCCAAGTTGATTAAGTCGCCCAACGAAGTGGTAATGGCTTCTATCAAGACAACAAAGGCTGAGTATAAATCGATGCCTGTGTCTTTGAATATTTTTGGAGTGGTTACCTATGACACGCGCAACATCTATACGATTCCTGCACGCGTGGGTGGACGACTTGAAAAGGTGTTCTTGAAATACAATTATCAACCTGTTCGTAAAGGACAGAGGGTAGCAGAGATTTACAGTACTGAGTTGGTGAATGCTCAGCGTGAGTTTTTATATCTCCTTAAAAATGATGCTGATAATCAACTCCTCATCGATGCGGCAAAGAGTAAATTATTATTGCTCGGGGCTTCTGAAAAACAAATTGAGGAGTTGGCGAAGAAGCTTGAGGTGACCTACACGTTTTCGATTTACAGTCCCTATGATGGTTTCGTGATTTCAGAAAATCAAGCAACACCTTCTGCACCCATCAATGGAGTTGCAAAGAATTCAGGTGGAATGGGCATGGCCGGTGGATCGGGTAATTCGGCAAGTATCTCATCTGGAGCTAGTCCTTCTGTTGTGGCAGTATCGTTTGTGCGTGAAGGAAGTTATGTTGCATCCGGGCAAACTTTATTTCGAATTGTAAATGCCAGTTCCCTTTGGATAGAGTTTAGTCTTCCACTCTCGGAGGCGTCACAAATTAAAGTAGGAGATAACCTGGAATGGATGGATCAGGATAAAAAGAGACCATTAAAAATTGATTTTATTGAACCATTCTTTGTGGAAGGTGATGATTTTATCAAGTTGCGATCGTACCATAAAGGCTCAGCTATTTCAGTGGGTCAGTTGGTGGAAGCCAGCGCCACAACAGCATCGCGCGAAGCATTATGGATTCCACAAAGTGCAATACTTGATTTAGGTCTTGATCAAATTGTATTTGTGAAAGAGCGAGGGTTATTCAAACCAAAAAAGGTAAGCTCAGGATTACGCACGGGTGAATGGATTGAAATTATAAGTGGCTTAGCTTCATCCGATGAGGTAGCTATTCATGCCCAATACCTTGTGGATAGTGAAAACTTTATTAAAACATCCAATTGATATGAGAGTTTTGATTAGTAGTATTTTATTCATGGGATGGTTTGCTTGCTCTCAGGAGAAGAAGCAACCTGAGCAGGTTGCTTCTGCGGAGATGAAACCGGCAAGCAATGTGTTGATGCTTACGGAGAGTCAGATTAAATTGGGTAATATCAGTACCCAGATTGTCAGTAAGCAGAACATCGGTCAAATAGTGCCTGTTAATGCGCGATTAGTTGCTAATGAAGAATTGACAGAAGTAATCAGTTCGCGCGCTACCGGAAGAATTGAAAAACTGTTTGTGAAAGAAGCAGGTCGCATGGTGAATAAAGGTGAGCCATTATATGAACTCTATAGCGAATCGCTCTTAACATTTCAAAAGGAGTATCTGCTAGCGTTGGAGCAGTATAAAGCTATGAAAGCAGTGGATAATCGTTATGAGGATTATTTTAAGTCGGCCAGAAAGAAACTCCTTTTATACGGCTTAACCGATAAACAAATAGATCGATTGAATAGCACGAGTGATATCCAGCCACGAATTACTTTTTTAGCAACCGCTTCGGGTGTTGTAAAGGAGATTAAAGTTTCGGAAGGTCAATATTTAAATGAAGGCGATGCTCTGTATCAATTGGAAAACATCAGCAAGCTATGGGTGGAAGCTGAACTCTATCCAACAGAGCTACACTATGTGAAACCGGGTGATCGTATTTCTGTTCAGGTGGCGGGCAATAATGATTCACCGACTGAAGCCATCGTTGCGTTCTTAAGTCCGGAGTACCGCGCGAACACTCAAGTGACTGTGTTGAGAGCATCTCTGAATAATCCAACTTCGCAATGGAAGCCCGGTATGCAAGCTCAGGTTTTTTTAAAGCATGCAGAGAAATCCTCATTGGCAATTCCTACCGATGCAGTAATCCATGATCAGCGTGGCACACACGTTTATATTCAGACCGCTGATCATACCTTTGTACCAAGAATGGTAAAGACGGGAGTAGAGAATTTTGATTCTGTTGAAATTGCCGAGGGACTGAAAGTGGGAGAGGTGGTGGTTGTTACCGGTGCCTACCTGCTTTACAGTGAACTTATTTTAAAGAATGGAACGGATCCCATGTTAAGTCATCATCATTAATTCAAACATAAATTCAAATCAATCAAATCAAACAATTATGAAAATCAAATCCTTATTTATCGCAACACTCTATAGCCTGGTTACTGTTTTCGCATTGAGCCATTGCTCCGCAAAGAAAGAGGAGGCCGCTCAGGAAGAAACTCATGATGAGTCCATGGATGCCAGTACCGAAGAGACTCCGGCACAGGAAGCATCGGCCCCTCAATTCCAGGTGGATGCTGCATTTCAACAACAACTGAGTGGTGTGTTTACTTCCTATATTACCTTAAAGGATGCATTTGTAGCGACAGATGCAGCGAAAGTGAAAGAGGCAGCAGAAAAAACGCAGGAGTCACTTTCAAAAGTAGACATGATGTTATTATCGGGCGTTGCTCATCATGATTGGATGACTTTCGAAGGTGGTTTAAAAGCTGCCTTGAAAGAGATGCAAGCTTCTGGCGATATCGAAGTACAGCGCGCATCGTTTGGCAAACTTTCGGAGAACATGTATAAGAGTATTAAAGCATACGGCTTAGGTGGAGCAACGGCATTCTATGAATTCTGCCCGATGGCATTTAATAATGAAGGCGGATATTGGTTAAGCGATGTCGCTGAAATTCGCAATCCCTATTTTGGTGATAAGATGTTGACGTGTGGATCGGTAAAGGAGAAGTTGAACTAATGAATATAAACTGCAACCTTGTCCTATTTGCAATAAAGGTTGATGCAATGAGTTCATGTACACAATAACTAATCAATGAAACGGAGGTATTTCATTAAAATGTCAGCAAAATCAACGATCATTGCGTGGGCAGGATCTTCGTTGCTCCAGGCGTGTCATACAGAAGAAGACATGATAGGAAAACCCAATTGGATTGTTGAGGGTAGCTTTGATACACCTTTATTTATTCCCCAGAAAGTTTCCGGCATAACCTCTTTAGTGACTCAAATGTCTTCAGCTAAAATATTAAATGGAAACGGCTCTGCCACGATGGCCTACGGCAATGGAATACTGGGCCCTACGATTGAAGCGCAGCGTGGAGAAACCCTGAGCATTCATCTTCAAAACAACCTTGTTGATCACACCAATATTCATTGGCATGGATTGGTACTTCCTGCCGATATGGACGGACATCCGGAAGACCTGACTATACCAGGAGGTTCATTTGAATATCAATTACCCATCCACCAACGCGCAGGGACCTATTGGTATCATCCTCATCCACACGAGGCAACGGCACAGCAGGTTTTTATGGGTATGGCCGGGATGTTCCTCGTAAGGGATGAAGAGGAATCCATATTGAACTTACCTGCTGGTGAGTTCGAAATTCCGATGATCATTCAGGATAAAAGATTCATGGGGTCCTCCATGGTTTATATGCCTTCTGATGAGGAAATCATGACAGGATACCTTGGTGAAACCATTTTGGTGAACGGTGTCCACGCGCCCTCGAGCTCGGTGGAAACAAGATGGTATCGCTTAAGATGGTTGAATGGGTCAACCGCGCGGGTTTATCAATTAGGATTTAGCAATCAATTGCCATTTTATTTAATTGGCACCGATGGCGGTCTTCTCGAAGTCCCTGAAAAATTGACAAGTATGATGCTGGCACCAGGCGAACGTGCTGACGTACTTATAAATTTCAAAGATTTGCCAGTTGGTAGTGAAATATTTTTAGAGAGCTCCAAGTTCAGTAAGTTCAATCCGCAAGGAAGGCAGGAATTTAAGATTATGAAATTCCGGATAGGTAAAGTATCGACCGATCCTTTTTTGTTACCACCAAAACTTAGCACCATAACTAAATTGTTGTCTTCTTCTGCAACGAAGGTGCGTACGTTAGACATTTCAAAGTTAGTAGGTGGCACAGGTTCACATGGGAGTGGAAGCAAACATGGTATTAACGGAAGGACGTTTGACAACGACTACTCGGCATTTTCAGTGGAGAAAGGTAGCACAGAGATTTGGGAGTTCGACAATCTGATGGGCGATGAAATTCATCCCATGCATATTCATGGAGTTCAGTTTCAGCTATTGAAACGAGTCGGAGGAAGGAATCAGGTCTTTGCTTATGAAAAGGGATGGAAAGATACCGTACTTATAATGCCGGGAGAAAAAGTAAGCGTTATCATGACGTTCCCATCATACGTTGGGAAATTTGTCTTCCATTGTCATAACCTGGAGCATGAAGACGATGGCATGATGCTGAACTATACGATAGTTTGAAAAATATTAACTAATTGATGATGAATAGAATTTATATTGTAAGATCACAGGTGATCCTAGTACTGTTGATTGTATTGGGCTGCACCCCTGCTAAGGAAAGGGCTGAAGGAACAGTAGGTTTGGAAAATATTGAATTGACCGACCTGAATGGTGAAAAAGTTAACCTTTCCGATCAGCAGGGTAAGACGGTGTTTATCAATTTCTGGGCGACCTGGTGCCGGCCCTGCATCAAGGAAATGCCGAGTATTGCAGCGTTGCAAACTCAATTAGCAGGTGAGAACATTGAATTTTTTTTTGCTTCGGATGAGGAAGTGGAGAGGATTCAGAAATTTAAGGAGAGCCGTAGTATGACTTTAAATTTTGTTCAATTGGGAAATCAGGAAGCGCTGGGAATACAAGCTTTACCAACCACATTCATTTTTAATGGAGAAGGTAATTTGATATATTCCGAAGTTGGCTTTAGAAAGTGGGACGAGCCCGCTACAATTGAAATGGTATTGAAATTAATTAACGATCATGAATAAGTACTTTTTACTTTTATTCTTAGCCGCCTTATCCTCTTGTACGACCAGCGATAAAAAGGCAAGTCAGGAAGTTGCTATCAACTTTATTGAAACACCCACTAAAACCTCCAGCGGTGAACCGTATTTGTTTACGGATACTAATGGAAATACTTTCTTATCCTGGATTGAAGTATCGGACGGAAAAAACTTTCTAAAATTCTCTAAACTTGAAAACGAGAATTGGTCGGAGCCACGCATGATCAGTTCAGGTGAAGATTGGTTTGTGAATTGGGCTGACTACCCGTTGATCGCAGCCAACGGAAAACAACTAATTGCTCATTACCTGGGCAAAAGCGGAAAAGGCACATTTGCCTATGATGTGATGATCACCACTTCGCAAGATGAAGGAAATACATGGAGCGAACCTAAGCCGGTTCACGATGATGCCAAGGAAGCGGAACATGGCTTTGTTTCATTGTTACCCTACGGCAATAATTTCTTAGTGGTATGGCTTGATGGTCGCAATACGGTTATGGAAGGTGTGGAGAATCATGAAGGTCATCATGGTCAGATGTCTCTTCGTGCGGCTATTGTAGATAAGAATGGTGTGAAGAGTAATGAATGGGAACTCGATAACCGCACGTGTGATTGCTGCCAAACGATAGCAACCCTAACTGATAATGGTCCCGTGGTCATCTATCGCGATCGCTCCGATGAAGAAATTCGTGATATGTCGATCGTGCGTTTTGTTGATGGACAATGGACACAACCCAAAACAGTGTATGCAGATAATTGGAAAATTTCCGGATGCCCGGTCAATGGTCCTCGCGCAGATGCATTGGGAAATACATTGGCAATTGCATGGTTCTCATCCCCGGAAGGAAATGCCAGTGTGCGGGTCATATTCTCTGCGGATGGTGGTGCTACGTTTGGTGAGCCTGTCAAAATTGATGAAGGAAAAGCGATTGGCAGGGTTGATGTGGTCATGTTGGACAATGACTGCGCAATGGTGAGTTGGATGGAGGGATCACAAATCAAAGCGGTGAAAGTAAATCGTGATGGATCAAAAGGTTCATCCATTACCATTGCTTCATCTTCAGACGCACGCTCCAGCGGGTTTCCGCAAATGACAAAATCAGGAAATAAATTGATTTTTGCCTGGACGGATGATAAAGATAAAATCATCAAGACAGCCCGTGTTTTATGGTAATCATTTTTTAAAATCAACAGATGAAAAATTTTACAACGATACTTTGTTTATTAACTCTTTGTGGTTTGATGAGTTGCACAGAAAAGAAGCCAGCTGAAGAAAAAACAGTTGAACAAACACCACCGCTATCTGTAACGAAAGTAGAGGATGACGGAGTGGTGATCATGAAACAGACCAAAGAAGATACACTTAAAGGAAGTTTAAAAGCGTATGCCAAGGAAAAAATAGGAGAGTCAGAATTTAAAATCACCTATCATTCTCCGGCAGTCCGAGGTAGAATTGTTTGGGGCGGTCTTGTTCCCTTTGATAAAGTGTGGGTAACGGGTGCGCACATGGCTACCACTATTGAAAGTAATGTTGATTTTACTTTGGATAATAAAACGATCACTGCTGGCAAGTATGGATTGTTCACCATTCCCGGAAAGGATAAGTGGATGGTGATCATCAATAAAAATTGGCAACAACATCTCACCGATGAGTATGATAGCAAAGAAGATGTAGTCCGTATGGAGATTACGCCCTCTCAACTTTCTGAAGTTCAGGAACGTCTTCAATATGAGATCATTACTAAATCTGTTAATGAAGGTGCGGTCCATGTCTCGTGGGATAAGGTTCAGCTTCAAATTCCAATCGCCATTAAGTAATTCAAAATTTGTTTAGATCATTGTGTGAATCCGGTATTCTTTGTAATTAACGATCCGGATGAGTGATAAATCAAAACAAATAGGGCTGTGGACAGCTACCTCATTGGTAGTTGGTAATATGATTGCTTCGGGCTTATTTATGTTGCCCGCCACATTGGGTATTTATGGAGGCATCAGTTTGATAGGATGGCTCATTTCAGGAGCCGGTGCTATTTGTTTAGCCTTAGTATATAGTTGGTTGAGCAAACTTCAGCCATTGGCTACCGGAGGGCCCTATGCCTACACACGCGAAGGTATGGGTAACTTCGCAGCGTTTTTGGTTGCATGGGGTTATTGGATTTCAGTATGGTGTACCAACGCGGCCATCACCGTTGCTTTTGTTAGTTATCTTTCTGCATTCATTCCAGCATTAGGTAGTAATCCCATTTTATCGGTAGGCACAGGCTTAGCTGCCATTTGGTTTTTAACCTGGATCAACACAAAAGGAATAAGAGAAGCAGGCATTGTTCAGGTGATTACTACAGTTTTGAAAATTGCCCCGCTGTTAGTGATCACGATCGGAGGACTTTTCTATTTGAATATGGATCACTTCATTCCGTTCAACGTAAGTTCACAATCCAACCTCTCTGCGATTACAAGCACTACGACACTTACCTTATTTGCTTTTCTGGGTTTAGAGTGCGCCACCATTCCATCTGGCAATGTGAAGAATCCTGAAAAGACAATTTCACGAGCCACCATTATCGGAACGGTGTTGACTACGTTTATTTATATTGCGAGCACGGTGGCGGTGATGGGACTTATACCACCTTCCTTACTTCATGAATCGCAAGCACCATTTGCCGATGCGGCCGCTTCCATTTGGGGAGAAGAGGCCCGTTACTTGGTGGCAGGTGGTGCAGTGATCGCAACATTTGGTGCACTCAATGGCTGGATATTAGTGCAAGGTCAAATGCCGATGGCAGCGGCACGCAATCATTTATTTCCTCATGTGTTTGCAAAGGAAAATAAAAATGGAACTCCAGCTCTTGGTATTATGATTTCCAGTGTGCTTGTTTCTTTGCTTACGATGATGAACTTTAGTAATAGTCTTGCCGATACCTATAAGTTCGCCATTCTCATAGGAACGCTGACCTGCTTAGTTGCTTATCTCTTCTCCATCGTTGCGTTTTTTATTATGGATAGCAGGCAACCTGGAATACGATGGGGTAAGATGGTGGTTGCCTCCCTGGCTTTCATTTATTCCATGTGGGCGGTGATTGGCTCGGGTGAAGAAATTGTGTATTGGGGGTTTATCCTGCTGATGGCTGGGTTGCCTTTTTATGCATGGATTCAAATACAAAGAAGAACATCCGGGTGAAAAGATATTATCGGAAGTGACGTCAACAAAAATAGTAACCCATGAAAACGACTAACCAATCTGATTACGGAAAACTGAAATCCGTTTTTATTAAAAGACCGAAAGAAGCATTTGTTGATGAGAAGCAGATTTCATCGCAATGGAAGGAATTGAATTTTTTATCCAAGCCTGATTTTGCTAAAGCCGAAGTAGAATATTCTGAATTTGAAAAACTGATTACCAGGCAGGGTGCGGAAACACTCCACCTGCCTTACGATTCATCGGTAACAATGGATTCCATTTATTGTCGTGATGCAGCGATTGCTACAGATCATGGTATGATTCTTTGCAACATGGGAAAGCCTGCCCGCAGGAATGAACCAGCTGCCGAGCGAAAAGCTTTTGAAAGTAAACAGATAAAAATTTTAGGAGAGATCACTCATCCCGGCACCATAGAAGGTGGTGATGTGGCATGGATTGATGAACACACATTGGCAGTTGGTCATACGTATCGAACGAATTGGGAAGGTATCCGTCAGTTGAAACACCTGGTGGAGCCACATGGAATAAAAGTGTGGGTGGCCGAGATGCCGCATTATAAAGGACCTTCGGATGTATTTCATTTAATGTCGGTGTTAAGTCCGGTGGATAAAAATCTGGCTGTGGTATATTCACCACTCATGCCTATTTCATTCCGAAATGGTTTAATCGATCATAGTTTTTCATTTGTTGAAGTGCCAGACGCTGAATGGGATTCTATGGGTTGCAATGTGTTGGCTATCGCTCCACGCGAAGTAGTGATGGTAAAAGGAAACCCGATTACAAAACAAAGACTGATTGACGCTGGTTGCACCGTACATGAATACGAAGGTCAGGAGATCAGCGTGAAAGGTGGTGGCGGACCAACATGTCTTACAAGGCCTCTTGAGCGATATATTTAATTAATAGGTATAGGCGTTTAGATCACACTCAATTAGTTTGAAATAAGCGCACGGGGTCATTCTTTATCATTCTTCTTAAGAGTAAATCAAAGGTTGACCCCATTGCTTGTCTTCTGTTGTACCTGAAATGGTATTCGTTAAGGT
>JANOUH010000145.1:0-8684 GCA_031416795.1 Cytophagales bacterium
TGACCGGTCATCGATTTGGTTGAGCTGATATTCATTTTATAAGCTTGTTCACCAAACACTTTTTGAATGGCTTTTATTTCACCCAAATCTCCAAGAGGAGTGGAGGTTCCATGAGTATTGATATAGTCTACCTGATCGGGAGTAATTTCTGCCTCCAGTAATGCATTTTCCATCACCTTGGTTATACCAGCTCCTTCGGGGTGTGGTGCTGTAATGTGATAAGCATCAGCGGATAGTCCACCACCAATAATTTCAGCGTAGATTTTTGCGCCACGTCTTTTTGCGTGTTCGTATTCTTCCAGAATTACAGCGCCTGCACCTTCTCCTAACACAAAACCATCGCGATCTTTATCGTAAGGTCTTGACGCTGTTTCTGGTGAGTCGTTTCTTTCTGAGAGTGCTTTGAGAGCATTGAATCCACCCACACCGGCTTCACATATGGCAGCTTCAGAACCACCACTTACAATGATATCCGCCTTTCCTAATTTAATATAGGTGTAAGCATCATAAATCGCATTGGTTGATGAGGCGCATGCAGAGACGGTCACAAAATTAGGACCTCGGAAACCATATTTAATAGAGATGTGACCTGCACTAAGGTCTGGAATCATTTTAGGAATGAAGAAGGGATTGAAACGAGGATTGTTTCCACCCTTTACATAAGCTTTCATCTCCTCCTGAAAAGTGAGCAACCCTCCTATACCTGATCCCCAGATCACGCCAACGCGGTCAGGGTCTAATTCAGATAGAGGAAGGTTGGCATCTTTTATAGCTTCGTCAGCTACCACCATAGCGTATTGTGAGAACGGGTCCATTTTGCGCCCTTCTTTGCGATCCATAAAGTCTTCAAAATTGAAGCCCTTAACTTCGCAGGCGAATTTAGTCTTATAAAGAGTAGTGTCGAATTTGGTGATAGGGGCAGCACCACTTTTTCCGGCTTTCAAACCTTCCCAGTATTCGGGTAAGGTATTTCCGATCGGAGTTAATGCACCTGCTCCTGTAATTACTACTCGTTTAAATGTCATACAATACGTTAGTGACGGAGATGATGAATCTCTGATTATTTCTTAACATTCTCCTCCAGATAAGAAATCGCCTGACCAACAGTCGCGATGTTTTCAGCCTGATCGTCAGGGATGGAGATGTTGAATTCTTTTTCGAATTCCATAATCAATTCTACGGTATCCAGTGAGTCAGCACCCAAATCATTGGTAAAGCTTGCCTCAGGAGTAACTTCAGATTCTTCCACGCCAAGTTTGTCGATGATGATCTGTTTTACTTTTTGTGCGATTTCAGACATGTTTATAAAGGTTTAGAGTATTCAAAAATCTGTGCAAATAAAGAGATTTGGTGCAATATTGTCAAACTTTTAGAGTTGCGCTTAAAATATCGGCCCGCAAAAATGAAGAAAAAAAGACTTGAAATCGAATATAGTTACGATTTTGATTTAATAGGCGTTATTTCGTCCGCCAAAGGTTATAAGTTGGCATGGGATATTAATAATCAATTATCGACCAGATTAGTGAAGCAACCGGATTTAATAGTGCAGTTTAAGAATAATACAGAATGTTCATTTTCTTATTTCTCGTTTGAGAATGAGGTAAATAAATTAAAATTATTTCGAAACAAGCCTAACGATAGTGAGGCAAGAAATTTTCTTTTGCCTGAATATCCTCACTTCGACTATATCATTTTGATTCAGGGAGAAGACCATGGGAATAGCAATCGATTGCAAGAACTCTTGCGTAATATTGCTTCCATTGAATTAGTCGCTTTTATACCTTTGGGCGCTTTAAAATCGAAGGACAACTTTATTTTCTAACCAAATTCATGGAACATTTCTCTTACAACAAGACTAAAATCGTTGCCACCGTAGGCCCAGCCTCTAACAATAAGGATATGCTCAGGGCCCTCGCCAAAGAGGGTGTTGATGTATTCAGGCTCAATTTCTCGCATGGTAAGCATGAGGATCACCTGAAAGTAATCAATTTTGTTCGCGAGATAAACGAAGAGTTGGGAACTCATATTGCCCTTTTACAGGATTTGCAAGGTCCCAAAATCAGGGTCAATGAAATGGAGCCTGGTACCGAAATCAAAGCCGGAGATATCATAACGATCACTACTAAGGAGGTCTTGGGAAATAAAGATCTGGTAAGTACATCCTATGAAGGTCTTCCAAAAGATGTGAAGCCAGGCGACATGATTCTGATTGATGATGGAAAAATTGAGCTAAGAGTAAAAGAAGTGCGTGGTATTGAAGTAACCTGCACGATTGTTTATGGTGGTCCATTGAAATCCAGAAAGGGGATTAATTTGCCATTTTCCAGAGTGTCGGCACCTTCATTAACGGACAAGGATTATGAAGATCTCGAATTTGGTTTGAAGAATAATGTTGATTGGGTGGCTTTATCTTTCGTAAGAAAAGCAACTGATATCGAAATCCTGAGGGCAGTAATTGATCGGTATAAGTCACATACCCGTATTGTAGCAAAAATTGAAAAACCCGAAGCGCTTGAAAACATCGATGCTATTATTGAGGCAACTGATGCTGTTATGGTAGCTCGCGGTGACCTTGGAGTAGAAATCTGGATGGAAGAAGTGCCGATGGTGCAAAAGATGCTGGTGGAGAAATGTAATAAAGCATCGAAGCCCGTAATTGTTGCCACACAGATGATGGAGAGCATGATAGAAAACCCGCGACCAACACGAGCTGAAACCAATGATGTGGCGAATGCCGTGCTGGATGGTGCCGATGCACTCATGCTATCTGCAGAAACGGCTGCAGGAAAATATCCGATTGAAGTTATACGAAGTATGGTGCGCACGATTGGATCGGTTGAAAAACAAGGGAATATTTTTTATCGTTTCCGCGAAGTAGACCCCAAGTCCAGCAACTTCTTCAACGACAGTTTGATTCTCACAGCTTGTAAATTAGCCAAAGATGTAAATGCAAAAGCTATTGTTGGTATGACGCAACTGGGGTATGCTGCTTATAAAGCTGCATCGCACCGACCAAATGCCAATATCTTTGCATTCACTAGCAATGATACAATTCTAAATACCATGAATCTTGTCTGGGCTACACGCGCCTATCATTATGATAAAGCAGCTTCCACTGACGAAACGATTTCTGATGTTGAAAATATATTGAAGCGCGATGGTCACGTAAAGACCGGAGACACGTTTATCATATTGGCGAGTATGCCTATTCAGGAACGTGGTCGCTCGAACATGATTAAAGTTCATGTGGTGAGTTAATTCACTATTGCTAGATCAGTTACCGGTTACCAGGTGTCTGGCAACGGGTAACTCATCTACAATTTAGGTTCAACCATAATTACATCTTCCCGCTCCACCACAACAGCACCGGCAGGATCTCCTTTGCGTTTACGTACATATTTTTTTGGAGTAAAGGCTACCGGACAAAGTGTTTCTGTTTTTCGTTTGGAATTGTATGCCGCTAACTGAGCAGCGCGCTCAATGACATCTTTCGGGAAAGGTTTTCCGGACTGATGTTTTATAATCACGTGTGAGCCGGGAACATCTTTGGCATGAAGCCACAAATCTTCCTTGTATGAATGCTTCAATGTAAGTTGATCATTGCTCTCAGCATTTTTACCTACCCAAATCTTAAATCCTTTGAATTCAAACTCAAAGTAGGGCAAAGACTTTTCAGTATTTTTGTTTCCTCTCGAAACCGCAGTATTATTTTTTCTTAAGTCCTTAAGATCTTCTGTGCCTTCTAATGTTTCCAGGGAAGAATTCCATTTTTCAATTTCTCTCTTCTTTTGCAATATGGCTTCTTTCAGTTTATCAATTTCAATTTGCTTGTTCTTGGCTTTGCGATAAAATACCTCCGCGTTTTTTTGTGGATTCAACTCTTCCTTGAGTTTGATTTCAACAAGACTATTGTCATAAAAGCTGTTCAACTGAATCGTTTTCATGCCGGTTTTCATTTCATGCATGTGTGCCATGACCAAATCACCCCACAATTGGTAGTGATTATCTTTTAATAGTTCATCCAGTTTGTTTTGATTTTTTTCGAGGTAGTTCTTTCCTGATTTGATCTGATCGGTAAGCTGTTTTCGGATCACTGATTTTTCAGAATCCAACGTATTGGCAACCGACCAGGAGTGAAAGAAGTCGTTGACGGCATCCACAGGATCAGTCAACGTTTTTACTATTTTCCCAAATGGAAGCAAAGAGAAAATTAACTTTCCCTCATATTCAATCAGAAAGTACTGTGGTTTTTCCATCAACGACTTCATTTGATCGAGTTCGCTCCTTTGTGTTTCCAGATCTTTCTTTTGGAAATCCTTTTCTTCCAGCCAATGCCACACCCACTTGCCAAACGTGAAATAATGAGAAGGTAATTTCTCTTTATTTTTTACAAATGATTCTTTACTCCAATCGATCGTGCGATCAAGTTGTGATAATTTCAGATCGATGTCTGCAACCTGGTGATTTCTAAAAAGACTAATGGCGTTTTCATCTTTGAAAAGAATCACATTGGATCGGTTCCCATGCATTTTGAATAGCAACGAATAGGAATCTTCCAGCTGAATGGAAAAACTTCTTTCATTTTCATATTGTCGAACATCTGCCACTTTTTTCATCAGCACGTCATTGAAAAGATCAATGCTGTTTTTTCTGGCCCGGCTAAAATTCTTTGGAAATGAAAGACAGCAAAAACTTGCTTGAAGACTTGCCTTAATGAAAAATGATGTACTGCCGTTATTAAATTCAATCATCAACTCATCTTTACTTTGGCTAAAGCATGAAACAATCGTAAAGCCGTTTACCAGTTGCTTTAATTGATTACTAAGTTGAGCTAAAAAATAATAGTTATTGTGCACGTTCAGATTGTGATGGTCAAGCCATCATAAGCCAAAGCTACTGAATTAGGAAGTTCATTTTCGATTTGTTTATGCCGCCCCAGTTTGTGACTGATATGAATAAAATAGGTTTGTTCGGCACCTACTTTAGAGGCAACATCCAGTGCTTCACTTAAATTGAAGTGAGAGATATGCTTTTCTCGTTGCAGTGCATTAAGCACCAATACTTTTGTTCCCCGCATTTTTTCATAGGTAGCATCTGGAATGAGGTTGGCATCCGTGATGTAGCAAAAGTCATTTACGCGAAATCCAAGAACAGGCAATTTAAAATGCAATACAGGTAAAGGTATAAATCGCACACCACTGACTTCAAATTCTTCTTCCTTGATCTCATTGAGTTGGATTTGCGGTGTGCCCGGGTATCGGAGTTGCCCAAAGGCATAATGAAATTCTACTTGTAGTTGCTTTAAGACGTCTTCATTGCCATAGATCGGCATATCCATTTTATGTAAATAATTATATGCTCGCACATCGTCTAATCCTGCGATGTGATCTTTGTGACCATGGGTATAAAGTACAGCATCAAGTTTGTTGATTTGCTCGCGTAGCATTTGTTGGCGAAAATCCGGGCCGGTATCAATAACAAAGCTCTTACCTGAAACTTGAATGTGAACAGAGGAGCGCAGTCGTTTATCACGATAATCCATGGAACGACAGACCTCGCACAAGCAGCCAATAATTGGCACGCCCTGAGATGTTCCCGTGCCAAGAAAGGTGACTTTCATGGCCTTAGGTCTACAGTTTAACTTCTGATTGAGAAAGCTGTTCGTATAATTTCAAACTCTTTTCAGTAAACCGGCTGGTATCCAACTCCAGATTTTTCAGAATGTCCAGAAGTGCGTTGATTTTACCTTCGGTAGTGAAGAACTTATTGATAATCATGATTTTCTGTTCCTTCAACAGACAATAGCCTGATTTGAAGTTGCCCTTTTCATAGCGAAGTATGTAATCCGATTCCGCAATAAGATCCTCAAGTTTTGTAAGAAATTGATTGGTGTACTTAATCATTCGTAGTGGCGAATTTTTGTCCTGCAAGATAGGGAAATTAGTCCATTGTCAACAATCGATTGTCGGTGGTAAGAGTCGAATCCTATGAACTATTGACCATGGACAATCGACTATTGACTAATTTTGAACGTGCATTCCAAAAACCTCATTGTAATAGCAGGGCCAACGGCTGTGGGAAAGACCGGGGTAGCCTTGCTTTTGGCAGAATATTTCAAGACAGAAATTATCTCTGCAGACTCACGCCAGATTTATAAGGAGCTGGAGATTGGTACAGCTAAACCCTATTCGCAAGAGTTAACTAGTGTTCCTCATCATTTCATCAATACTCACTCCATAGAACAATCTTATGATGCCGGAGCCTTTGGAAGAGATGCGTTGACGCTCATTCATACTTTGTTTAAAAAATATGATAAACTGATTTTGTGTGGAGGTTCTGGCTTGTACATTAAAGCGGTGCTGGATGGATTTGATGAAATGCCTAAGATTCCATCAGGCATGCGTGAGCAGATAATAACTGAGTACGAATTAAAAGGACTGGATTGGTTGCAGCAAGAGTTAAGGCAAGTTGATCAGGACTATTTTGAACAGGTTGATACAAATAATCCCCATCGGTTAATCAGGGCACTTGAATTATTTAGGGCTTCGGGGCAGAAGGCAAGTCAATTAAGGGTGAAGGAAAAGCGAAAACATGATTTCAGCATAATTAAAATCGGATTGGAACTGGCACGCGAAACCCTTTTTGAGCGCATTGATGCCCGCATGGATGCCATGATTGAAAAAGGATTGTTTGACGAAGCTAAACACTTTTTCCCAGAGCGCGATTTGAACGCTTTGCAAACCGTAGGCTACCGAGAAATATTTGATTACCTCGAAGGAAAATACGACAAGCAAGAGGCGATTCGTTTACTGAAACGAAACACAAGAAGATATGCCAAGCGCCAGCTCACTTGGTTTAAACGTGATGATGAAATGCATTGGTTCATTCCAGATCAAGTGGAAGAAATGATTGAATTAATTGACCGTTGATAATTTTACTTGACTGCCTATTACCTACTGCCTACTGCTACTTTTGTGTCTATATTTGAAAATTAATAAATGAATAAAAAAGTACTCATCGTCACCTACTACTGGCCTCCTTCCGGAGGAAGTGGCGTGCAGCGTTGGTTGAAGTTTGTGAAGTACCTGGTGCGGGCAGATTGGGAGCCTTATGTTTTTACTCCTGAGAATCCTTCATTTACTATTGAAGACAAGTCATTACAAAAGGATGTTCCTGGCTCAGTGGAGGTAATTCGTTTTCCGATTTGGGAACCCTACCACTTATTTTTCAAACTGTCTTCAGTGTTTGGAAATAAAACTCCCCAACAGGCTGATTTTATTTCCACCGGGAAAAAGAGTTTTTTTCAAAAAGTAAGCTCCTGGATCAGGGGTAACATTTTTATTCCCGATGCGCGCATATTTTGGGTAAAGCCCTCGGTGGAATATCTGATTGACTTTATTCACAGAAACAAGATTGAAAAAATTATTACCACAGGCCCACCACACAGTATTCATCTTATTGGGTTACGATTAAAAAGATTAAATCCTGCACTTCAATGGATCACTGATTTCAGAGATCCCTGGAGTGAATGGGATTTGCTGGATACACTTTCGTTGACTTCCCTTGCAAGAAAAAAACATGCTAGTCTTGAGAGGAAAGTACTTACTACCGCAGATCGCGTAATCACGATTGCCCCTTACCATGTAAATCATTTGGAAGTGCTGAGTGGCCGAAAAGTGGATTTGATCACCAACGGTTTTGATGAGGATGATTTTGTTGGGATTCAACATCATCGCACCGATAAGTTTAACATTCGTCATGTTGGCATTGTGGATGAATTGCGTGATCCTAAACCGGTAATGATGGCCATTAAAGAGCTTTGCATTCTCGACTCTGATTTCGCATCACATGTTTTGATTGAGTTCATTGGAAAAGTGAATTCATCATTTAAAAACTTTGTGAAAGGTGATGCGCAGCTTTCAGCAATTACAAAGTTTACCGATCAAATGCCACATGAACAATTATTGAGATTGTACGGCACCACCGATCTTCAGTTGCTGGTGCTGGCGCACACCACCATTGCACCTGGAAATTTGCCTGGGAAATTTTTTGAATACCTCGCTTCTGGAAGGCCGATTTTAGGCATTGGCCCAGAGAAGGGAGACGCAGCAGAAATACTGCAACAAACGAATGCTGGAGTTATTAAAGAAAGAAATGATTTTGAAGGAATTAAATCTGCGTTGATGCATTATTATCATGATTGGATGAAAGAAAGTAGTGAGGTTACTGGGAATATTCAATTGTATTCAAGGTATCATTTAACTGAAAAGCTGATTTCCGTTTTAGAGAAGGAGTGACTATCAACAGAGGTGTCTCCAACAACTTCAAATAAAAGTGTCTGCATTATGTTTAGTTTTGCGCTAGCTAAAACTCGTCAATCAAATCTTATCATGGAACTACTTAAGTCTCTCATCGATTTCGTTCTTCATATTGATCAACACCTGGTTGAAATAGTTCATGATTATAGATCCTGGACTTACTTGATTTTATTTTTTATCATTTTTGCTGAAACAGGTTTGGTGGTTACACCGATCTTACCGGGCGATTCTCTACTCTTTGCGGCAGGTGCTATTGTTGCTAAGCCCGAATCAGGACTGAGTATTGTTGCCTTATGTGGATTACTTATGGTAGCCGCTGTTTTAGGAGATCTGATGAATTATCATATCGGAAAATTCATAGGCGTT
>JANOUH010000146.1:0-3249 GCA_031416795.1 Cytophagales bacterium
AGGAGTTTTTTCATAGTGTTTTAAAAAACGAAATTGAATGAAGGCTCTGTATAACGTGCAACCTTTATTAATTTGCGCGTCCAAATTTAATGATTTTACCATGCTTAGAACTCATACTTGCGGTGAACTGCGAATCAGTGACGTAAATAAAGAAGTGACACTCACCGGCTGGGTACAGCGCTTGCGCGATAAAGGAAGTTTATTGTGGGTTGATCTGCGCGACCGGTACGGAATCACTCAGTTGTTTTTAGAGGAAGGCAAAACTGATCCAGCTTTGTTGCAGACTGCCCGCCAGGCGGGACGCGAATATGTGTTGAAAGCAAAAGGCACCGTGGTAGAACGTCTTTCTAAAAATGATAAGATGCCAACTGGCGACATTGAAATCCGTGTAACCTCCATTGAAGTACTCAATACGTCAAAGACTCCTCCCTTCACCATTGAAGACAATACTGATGGTGGCGATGATCTCCGTATGAAATATCGATACCTTGACTTGCGCAGAAACGTAGTGCGCGAAAGCCTTCAGCTAAGACACAAGATGGCGCAGCAGACACGCATCTATCTTGATAGTTTGAATTTTATTGAAGTGGAAACTCCGGTGTTGATCAAATCAACTCCCGAAGGTGCGCGCGATTTCGTTGTGCCTTCACGCATGAACCCTGGAGAATTTTATGCACTGCCTCAGTCTCCTCAAACATTCAAGCAGTTGTTAATGGTATCCGGCTTCGACCGCTATTATCAAATTGTAAAATGCTTCCGCGATGAGGACTTGCGTGCCGATCGTCAGCCGGAGTTTACACAGATCGACTGCGAGATGGCCTTCATCACGCAAGAAGATATTTTATACACGTTTGAAGGATTGGTAAGACATCTTTTCAAAAACGTAAAAGGAATCGACATGCCATCGGTGCCACACATGAGCTATGACGATGCCATGAAATATTATGGCTCAGATAAACCCGACACTCGCTTTGAGATGAAGTTTGTTGAGTTGAATGATGTTGCTCAAGGAAAAGGATTCCAGGTTTTTGATAGCGCAGAATTAGTCGTTGGCATTTGTGCTAAAGGCTGTGCTGAATACACACGCAAACAACTGGACGAACTCACCGAGTTTGTAAAGAAGCCGCAGATTGGCGCCAAAGGTTTGGTCTATGTACAATGCAAATCCGATGGCACATTCAAATCATCGGTAGATAAATTCTATTCTGCAGAAGAATTAAAGAAGTGGGCTGAAAAATTCAATGCCCAACCTGGCGATCTGCTGTTTGTACTTTCCGGTGATGCCGACAAAACCAGAAAAGCACTGAATGAACTTCGCTTAAAAATGGGCGATGCACTAGGCCTTCGCGATAAAAATAAATTTGCTGCACTGTGGGTGATCGACTTCCCACTGCTTGAGTGGAGTGAAGGCACAAACTTGCCTGCCGGACAGGCAGGACGCTGGCATGCCATGCACCATCCGTTCACTTCTCCCAAACCAGAAGACATGAAGTTGCTGGACAGCGATCCCGGCAAAGTGCGCGCCAATGCCTATGACATGGTGATCAACGGAACTGAGGTAGGTGGTGGTTCTATTCGTATTCACGACAGAGCAACCCAACAACTAATGTTCACCAAACTTGGCTTCAGCAATGAAGAAGCGAAAAAACAATTTGGTTTCTTGATGGAAGCATTTGAATATGGAGCTCCTCCACACGGTGGCATCGCCTTTGGCTTCGATCGCTTGTGTTCATTGTTTGGTGGTGCAGATTCCATTCGTGACTTCATTGCCTTCCCTAAGAATAATGCCGGGCGCGATATGATGATTGATACGCCTTCTACGATTTCGCAGGAGCAGCTGAATGAGTTGAATATTTTGGTGAAGGAGATTAAGAAATAGTAGGCTCCTTCCTTCTTTCTATACACTTCGAACAATTTCAGGATGGGCTTGGCCCACACTATAAACGTGTGCCATCGCATGATCAATTCCAGCTAATTTTTTTTGAAAATTAGCTCTAATGGCATAAAAGAAATATCTTCAATTGTTGAACGTGATAGCCAAAAAGTTTAGAGAACTTTATTAACCGTACATTATGAGTATAAAAACGAAAGAAATAAACATTGATAGAGAGAAGCTCGATATTATTAAATGGGTGACTGGACTCAAGGACAACGCAGCCATCGAAAGACTAAGAATGCTGAGAGAACATCCAAAAAAAATGGATTGGTGGGACGAGATAACTGAAGAAGAAAAGTCTGCAATAGACAAAGGACTTGAAGACATCAAGGCAGGGCGAATAAGACCACATAAAGAAGCCAAAAAGATGTATGAGAAGTGGCTATAAACTAAAGTGGTCCGACAGGGCTTTAGCTGACTTAAAAAATATAATTGAATACTTAACTGAGAATTGGACTCAAAGGGGGGAAAAAACTTTGCAAGGAAACTCGATAGCGACTCAACATAATTTCAACTAACCCTTATCTTTTCACAAAGACGTCTAAGCGAAAGAATGTGAGAAGAGTTTGTAAATTGGCCAACGAATATGAGTAACATCCAGGTTTTCAATCATCAAAAAATACGGAGCCATTGGGACGAAGAGCAAGAAAAGTGGTACTTCTCTATTGTAGATGTAGTAGGCGTTTTAACCGATAGCCCAAACCCAAATAACTATTGGAAAGTGCTGAAACACCGTTTAGCAAAGGAAGGGAATGAGTCGGTTACAAATTGTAACCAACTGAAAATGCAGTCGGCAGATGGGAAGTTCTACAAAACAGATGTAGGAGATACGGAGCAACTTCTACGTTTAATTCAGTCAATCCCTTCTCCCAAAGCTGAACCCTTTAAGCAATGGCTAGCAAAAGTAGGCTACGAACGCATTGAAGAAACCGAAGACCCGGAATTAAGTTTTGACCGCGCCATGGAAACTTATCTGGCAAAGGGTTACACTAAAGCATGGATAAACCAACGGCTAAAGAGTATTGAAGTACGAAAGGAATTGACTGATGAATGGGAAAAGCGAGGAGTGCAAAAGGGAATGGACTTTGCCATGCTCACCGACATTATTACAAAAGCATGGAGTGGTAAGTCTGTAAAGCAATACAAGAAACATAAGGACTTGAAGAAGGAAAACCTTCGCGACCACATGACCAACTTAGAATTGGTTTTGAATATGCTGGCAGAGGCAACCACTTCCGAGATTTCAAAAAAGAAAAAGCCAACCACGTTGGATGAAAGCAAAGTAATTGCCAGGCAAGGTGGAGCCGTTGCCG
>JANOUH010000147.1:0-8439 GCA_031416795.1 Cytophagales bacterium
AAATGAGTATCCTTTTCCACTTTTAGTGGAATGACCTTATGAATATTCATCTTACTAATAGCACGAGCCTTACCTCCAAACCACCGGCACTTCTTCATGAAGGGTTGAAGAATTTTTCGCTCTAAAATTCGCACTTCGTTATAGTTTGCGAATAGACGTTCCCATGAAAGGTCTGATTTATATAGAAACAATTCGTGAGGAGTACCAGAAGCATCCTTTTTCTCTGTCGCGTCTGCCTGAAACCAGAAATATCCATAAGGACCAATGGTGATCGGGTAATCCCCATCAGTCACGCTCATAAATCTGTTCTGACTGAACACCTCGGTGATATCACAATCTTTGAAAGCCTTTAAGTCTAACGTGGTTGCCTGAGAGAATTGTGAAAGATTGGCGACAACAATAATACTTTGTTTTTCATACGTGCGTGCAAAGCAAAGTACTTTTGAATTGGAACTGTCAATAAACTTAAGGTCACCCCTACCGAAAACATTTAAACGTTTCCGCATCGCCAAAACGTTCTTGATCCACCACATCAACGAGGATGGATTTTCTTCTTGGGTGGCCACATTCACAGACTCATAGCGATACACAGGGTCGGTAATGACCGGTAAGTATAATTTTTGAGGATTAGCTTCGGAAAACCCTGCATTGATATTCATGTTCCATTGCATGGGCGTGCGCACTCCAAAGCGATCACCCAGGTAGATATTATCACCCATACCAATCTCATCGCCATAATACAAAACAGGAGTTCCTGGCAAAGAGAATAGTATCGTGTAAAGCAATTCAATTTTTCTGCGGTCATTATTCAGCAATGGCGCTAACCTTCTTCTAATGCCAAGATTGTGCTTGGTGTGGGGATCGTTGGCGTATGCTTTGAATAAGTAGTCCTTCTCTTCCTCGGTAACCATATCTAATCCGATCTCATCGTGGTTACGAAGAAACAAAGCCCATTGACTATTTGGTGGAGTGGCGGGAGTTTGCTCAATGATATCAATGATTGGATACGTGTCCTCTGTGCGCAAGCCAAGAAATAAGCGAGGCATGAGCGGATAATGAAAATTCATGTGACACTCCTGACCTTCACCAAAATATTCCGCGGCATCTTCGGGCCACAAGTTTGCTTCTGCAATTAAAATCTTGTCCTCGTAGTGCTTATCAATATGACTTCTGAGTCGTTTCAAAAAAGCATGCGTTTGTGGCAAGTTCTCGCAATTGGTTCCTTCCTCTTCAAACAAAAAGGGGACTGATGGAAGCCTGAATCCATCTACACCCATTTTCATCCAGAAGTCAACTACCTTAATCATCTCCAGCTGCACCTCTGGATTATCAAAATTCAATTCAGGCTGATGACGATAGAAGCGATGCCAGAAATAAGCCTTTGCCTCATTATCCCATGCCCAGTTAGACGATTCTTCATCCATGAACATGATGCGTGCTTCTTTGTATTTGTCTGGGGTATCACTCCACACATAGTAATCTTTGTATCGTGACCCTGCGCGCGCTTTACGGGATTTTTGAAACCACGAGTGCTGATCGGAAGTGTGGTTGAGAATCAATTCCGTGATTACACGAATACCTCTTCGGTGCGCTTCTTTAAGTAAGAGACGGAAGTCTGCCAGCGTTCCATAATCGGGATGGATGTCACAATGTTCTGTAACATCAAACCCATCATCTTTTAGCGGTGATGGATAAAATGGTAACAGCCAGATGGTATTGATACCAAGATCCTCCAGGTAATCCAATTTCTGGATGAGCCCCTGAAAATCTCCAATGCCATCGCCATTACTATCATAAAAGCCACGAACACTTACTTCGTAAATGATTGCATCTTTAAACCAAAGCGGATCTGTATTTTTTGCAGGTGCTGCCATAGTTACATGTTGGACTCGTGAATCTCTAACTTAAATAAATGAAAAGGCATTTTGTGAGGATTGATATCAACGAAGTTCCATTCCTGAGTCCAGGTATAGTGTTCATCCGTAATCAGGTCATGAAGCTTCACGTTAATTTTATCACCCAGTTTTAATGTTGATTTTGGTAGTTGCACAAATCCGCTTTGGCTGCCATGCGGATCGAGATTGACCACTACTAAAATGATATTTGAAAGATCTTCGGTGGCTTTCAGGTAAGCGATTACCTGATTATTCTCAATTTCACAGAACCTCATGTTCCAGGTAGAATGAAGCGCTTCATTTTGTTTGCGAATCTTATTAAGTAAACTCATGATGTCCGTCATACGATTGGTACGCTTCCAATCATAATGCCTTACTTCATACTTTTCTGAATTGTAATACTCTTCTCTTCCTTCGATGGGAGTGTTCTCGTAGAATTCATAAGAAGGTCCATATACTCCATAGCTGGATGAAAGTGTGGCGGCCAAGGCATAACGTAAAATGAAACTGTTCTCACCCTGATTTTGCAAATGGTAAGGAAGAATATCCGGAGTATTTGGCCAGAAGTTGGGTCTGAAATAGTTTCTTGACGGTCCGTGTACTAAATCATTCATGTAATCGGTGAGTTCCTGTTTTGAAACTCTCCATGTGAAATACGTATAGGACTGGGTGAAGCCTACCTTTGCTAACTCAGCCATAATCTTCGGCCTTGTAAATGCTTCAGACAAGAATATAGTATCCGGATTAACTTTTTGTACTTCCTCTATTACCCATTTCCAAAAAGGAAAAGGCTTGGTGTGTGGATTGTCGATTCTAAAAATGGTAACGCCCTGGTCCATCCAATAGATGAACACCGATTTGAGTTCTTCCCATAACTCTTTCCAATTATCATTTTCAAAATTGAATGGGAAAATGTCCTGATATTTTTTCGGAGGATTTTCAGCGTATTGAATGGATCCATCCGGTCGTTGCTTAAACCATTCCGGGTGTTCTTTCACGTAAGGATGATCGGGTGCACATTGAAAGGCGATGTCCATGGCCACATCAATGTTTAACTTCTTCGCTTCTTGAATTAGCTTTTTAAAATCATCCAAGGTTCCCAGTGCTGGCAGAATTGCTTTATGTCCACCTTCTTCACTTCCTATAGCCCAAGGTGAACCATGCTCTCCTTTCTGAGCCCGAACATTATTATTTTTTCCTTTACGATTGATTTTACCTATGGGATGAATGGGTGGAAAATAGAGAACATCAAAACCCATAGCGGAAACGCGCGGCAGTAGCTTAATGCAATCCTGAAATGTTCCATGCTTGCCCGCCTCGAGTGCGGAAGAGCGCGGGAATAATTCATACCAGGCACTGAAGTTAGCCTTCTTATGTTCCACACTGATTTCAACTTCATTTTCAAGTTGAGTTTCATTTTCTCTTAACGGATATTGATGCACAATTTTAGCGAATGCTTCACTGAGAACGATCTCAATTGCTTCTGCATAATTTTCTTTGCCATCCAGTCTTTTAGCAAGATTTAATAGCTCCTTATTGTTTTTACCGGCTATCCGGGTTAAGAAGATTGCTCCCTCTTGCAATTCGACTGCAACGTCAACTTTCGCGTCAGCTTTCTTTTTAAATCCATCATACCAGGTATCAAAATGATCAATCCATGCCTTGATAATAAATACATAGGTGCCCTTCTCTTCTACCTTAAAAGAACCACTCCACTCATCATTAAAGGTGGCTTTAAGTTCTACCACATTCCATTTTGAAGCGTCCTTTCGTTTGTATAGCAGCTCCGCCCTGATGTGATCATGGCCATCACCAAAAATAGAAGCGCTTACATCGACACGCTCTCCCACGGTGCGCTTGGCAGGATACAAACCACCGTCAACCAAAGGCTGAACATTTTCAATAATTACTCTTCTTTTTCCGTTACTCATCTATCGTTATAATTACAAATGGAAACTATTTTAAAACTACCGAAGCATAGGCTGGCAACCTAACTTCATGATCATTAATGGATGCTGAATTGAAAGAATCAAACTCTATGCTCTCATAATCGGCCAGCGTATCCTCAAGTTTGATGGTAATTTCTACATCGGAAACGTTATGTAAAACTAAACGCTTCTCCCCATCCTGCTCACGAATAAAACTTACCACCTCACGAATATTTATAGGAGCTGCATCGATATTTCCATAGGTAAGTACTTTACTGGAATTCCTATACTGAATAAATTTCCTGTAAAAGTTATATAATGATGCAGGGTCCTCTTTTTGATTTGCTAAAGGTGTTACTGTTTTATCAGTGCTAAACCTGGGCGCCTCCCAAGAGGTTTGCGTTTTATCTTTTGCATCAAAGTCCCACAGGAAGGGCTCACGGATATACTCGTCAGGCTTCACTCCTATCATTCCAATTTCCTCACCATAATACACATAAGGCGTTCCCGGAAGAGTGAATAATATACCAGCCGCAACGCGCACCTTATTTGAATTGCCATCCAACTCACTGAGTATTCTATTTTGATCATGATTCTTTAGAAAAGTAGCGTCTATAAATTCAGTAGTACTTTTATTATAAAAATCATTGATCTTCTTGTATTTGCTAATCAAATTAATGGTGTCTTTTCCTGCTTTCACAACATTGGTGATGGCATATCCCATATCAAAATTAAAAAGTGCCGGAAGTCCTTTCAGATAGGGTGCAACGTCTTCTGCTTTAGACCAGACTTCTCCAACTAAATACACATCGGGCTTAATCTTTTGCATTTCTTGTCTGAACCAAATCCAGAAAGTCTGATTGTCTACGGCTCGCTCTGTTGGGAAAATATGTTTTGCTGCATCGAGGCGGAACCCATCCACCTTCATTTCCCCTAACCAATATTTTCCAATCTCAACAAACTCTTCTCTTACTTTAGGATTATCCAGATTCAAGTCTGGCATACCTCCATAAAAGAATCCATAATAATGTTCCCCCAAGGTATCTCCATTCACCGGATGCCACTGTGTAATATTATCTGAATCCAGCGAAGTGGATTTCTTTGATAACTGACCTCGTATAGAATCCTTGTTGGCCCACACATAATAATCTCTATAAGGACTTTCTTTACCCTTAATAGCATCCTTAAACCAGGGATGAGCTGAACCAGTGTGATTTACAATCAAGTCCACTAAGATGCGAATGCCTTTCTTGTGCGCTTCCTCTACCAATTTCTGAAAGTCTTCCTGACTTCCATATTCAGGATCTACTGCCTTGTAATTTACCACATCATATTTGTGATACGTGGGCGAAGGCATGATCGGCATTAACCAAATGCCCCCTACTCCCAACTCTTTCAGATAATCTAACTTAGCAGTAAGTCCATTGAAATCGCCAATGCCATCCCCATCGCTGTCAGCATAAGAACGAATGAACACTTCGTAGTTAACTCCATACGGCCACTTCGCAACATGTTCTGATTCCTTGCTGCAGGAAAAGAGAAACGCAAAAACAATAAGAAGAAACCCAGTACTAATTTTCCTCATGCCCGATTATTTGATCTTAAAGATAAAGGAAGAGTAAGGAAGAATATCTACTTCAAAGGTCCTTGATTTATCCATACCCACATCGGCACTGCTGCGCAACATATCATGACCAATATAGTCTTCATCGGGATTAAGTTGAAACGCCTGAACAACCTCATCGGATAACTTAACCTTAACGCGCTTGGCTTTATCTCCAAAGCTGGATAAAATAACAAGCTTTTCTTCATTATAAACGCGCGCAAAAACATGCACATCGCTAGGAATATTGCCATGGGAAAGATTGAAGTTAGTGAGATCATAATAATTACCATAGGTGATGGCTTTACTATTGGAAGCAAAGGTGAGTATATCACCATAAAACTGGCGCAATGCTTTTTGATCAACACTCAGCAATCCTCCATCAAACTTTCCACCATTCAGCCATTTTTGATGTTCCGGAATTCCCCAGTAATCATAGATTGTGGTGCGTCCATCTTCGCCAGAGAAACCTTCACTGCCGGCACCTGCTTCACCAACCTCCTGACCAAAGTAAATCATGACAGGCCCCTGATCTATCGTAGCGCTAATGACCATGGCTGGAACTGCCTTCCATGCATCGCCTGCAAAAAATGGGGATGCAATGCGTTGCTCATCATGATTCTCCAGGAAGTGTAACATGTTCTTGTTTATTCCTGCAAGGTTTTTTTGAATCGTGTGAATATCTGTCGTGCTTGATTTCTTGTTAATGAGTAATCGTAACGTATCATACAGTTGAACCTTGTCATACAAGTAATCGAATTTACCCTGATCGATATAGTTTCTGTATTGAGAAGGGTTATAAATCTCAGCAATAAAAATAATGCTAGGATTGACCGCTTTAACCTGAGGTATTGCATAATTCCAAAATTCTGCCGGCACCATCTCAGCCATGTCGCAACGAAAACCATCTACTTTTTTATGGGCCCAAAACACAAGAATATCTTTCATCTTTACCCATGTACTGGGAATCGGATCGAAATAAGTTTTACGTTCATTCTGAAGATCAATCCCATAATTGAGCTTTACAGTCTCAAACCAATCATTCATTCCAGGGGTTGCCGTGAATTGATCATTGCCCGTTACTTTAGCCGGATTCTCCGTATACTTATTGTCTTTCGTAGGAAAAGGATTTGGGCCTAGTGAATTATAATCTGCCGGGGGTTGAAATGATTGACCAGGCAGATAGTAAAAATTGTTAGAAGGTTTAAAGGATACCGTCAAGTCATCCCCTTCACCAAGATCCTCAATGCCTTTAGGTTTTGAATCACTTTTATAACCACGTGCCACATGGTTGGGTACAAAGTCGATAATCACTTTAAGTTCTTTTGCATGGGTGCGAGCGATGAGTTCTTCAAACTCTTTCATCCGGTTTTTTACATCTATGGCAAGATCCGGGTTAACATCATAATAATCTTTGATCGCATATGGAGATCCTGCTCTTCCCTTCACCACATCTGCATCATCCAGAGGGATGCCGCCTATTGAATAATCCGTGAGCAGTGCATGTTCTAATGCGCCCGTATACCACACATGAGTTACCCCTAGTTCTTTAATTCCCTTTAAAGCCTCCTCATTGATATCGCTAAATTTGCCAACACCATTTTCTGCCTGGGTTCCATACGGTTTGTTGGTCGTATTTTGATTGCCAAACAAACGTGTCATCAGTTGGTAGATGACCATTTTTTGTCCTTGACTTCGAGCCATAGTTGGATCAGGAATTTTCTCTTTTGGAGTTGCACAAGCCAAAAGCAATAAAAGCGAAACAAAACCTACTTTTTTCATTTTCTTAAAGGTAATTAAATAGTAAACCCACACAAAATGCACAAAAAATAGATACGTTTAAATAACTTTTTACAGAAAACGTTTGCAGAGACATGGGCTTAATAAATTTGCCAATTATTAAATTGAATGCCTTATCTTAAACGCTTTATAAAAGTGTTGATTCCATGTTTACGATACGATTGTATATAGGTGTACTGATAGGCTCTTTGGTGACTTCAATGGTCTCCCAAGGACAAACCGTAACGTTATCTCCCGCTAATCCTACAGCCGAACAGACCGTTACTCTTACTTTTGACGCAACGGGTACTTCGCTCGCAGGAGAATCGAAATTATACTTTCACAGCGGTGTGGTTACAACAAATACAACAACACCAGGAGGTGGAGATTGGAAATTTGTGAAAGGTAATTGGGGAAAGGATGATGGAACTGGTCAAATGAGTTCGGTAAGTGGTCAGTCGAACAAATGGCAGATTTCCCTTTCTCCTACACTGCGACAATATTATGGTGTTCCGGATGGTACCAATATATTTTGGCTGGCAATGGTATTCAGAAATGCTTCTGGCTCCAAGCAGACCACCCCTGATATCTTTATCAAATTGGCTGCAGTACCTTATGTTTCAATTACTTCACCTGCTAGCCCAGAAGTTTTTTATCCGGTGGGAGGTTCTATTACTGTTTCTGGCTCAGCCTCCGCGGAAGCGTCATCTCTGGAGCTTTTGATCGATGAAGGGAGTGGCTATGTAACCAAAGCTTCAGCATCCAATGCATCAACGATCAGCACTAGTTATACGCCTTCTACAACCAGCATCTCTATTAAAATTAAAGCAATCATAAATTCTAATCCAGTCGAAAGTATTGCCATCTATACATTAAATACCCGTCCTGCCATTATTGAAGAGGCATTGCCTGCAGGAGTAAAAGATGGAATCAATTATTCAGCGGATCCGACAAAAGTAACACTTGTAGTGTTGGCTCCTGAAAAGGAATTTGTTTACGCAGTTGGCGACTTCAACAATTGGCAATTGAATGACAATTACTTCATGAAGAAAACACCCGATGGTACACGCTTCTGGATCGAGATAACAGGATTAACTTCAGGACAAGAATACGTTTTTCAATACTGGGTAGATGGCACTATTAAAATCGGAGATCCTTTAGCAGATAAAGTGGCCGATCCTAATAATGATTCATCGATCCCAGCAATTACTTATCCCAATCTACCCTCCTATTC
>JANOUH010000148.1:0-2002 GCA_031416795.1 Cytophagales bacterium
ACTGGTGGAGGAAAGTCAGAAGACCGGTATTTCAGCCATGATCTTTTATTTGGAAGAAGTTTATTTATTGGTGGGAAGTATTGTATTGGGGATTGTCTGTTCGCTCATTCCTGCATTTCAGGCGTATCGTACGGATATTCATAAGGTGCTGGCTGGAAATTGATTTTTGCCGCTCGCAAGGTTTTGGTCTATCAAGATCATTCAATTGATTATTTTTGAAACATTAATTATCATATCATGCTACGTGTTATCGCTGTATTCATCCTTTTCATAGTTTCTTTTTCAACCTCTGCTCAAACCGATGGCTGGCTGACCTTTGCCAAAACCAAGTTTGATGCGAAGTATAACGAAAAGGCCGCTGAGTATTTTTTATTCCCTACGTTTTCTACGGATTTAAAAAGCATGGTCGGAAAGGAATTCAGTCTCGAAGGCTATTACTTGCCCATTGATGTAGAAGACAATGCCTACATCATTTTATCGAAGTTCCCTTACAGTCAGTGTTTCTTTTGCGGAGGTGCCGGCCCAGAATCTATCGCTGAAATATTTTTTAAAGTGAAGCCAGGTAAGTTTGAACCTGATCAATATATCCGCGTGAAAGGCAAATTAAAACTTAACGATGCTGATCTGGAGCATGGGAATTTTATTTTGGAGGAGGCGGTGGTGATTAAATGATATTTACGTCACCATCTTCCTTGTGTCACTCATTTTTTGCTCCCCGCAAGGAATGAGGCGTGAAGTGGTTCAAAAAAAAATGAAAGGATCAATCCTAATTTATTTTTCGATTCATTGTGCGGAAATAGCAATCGGCTATTCAACCCCATTCGGGGTTGGTTCCATTTCTTCTATATAACCCCGGATTTCATCCGGGGCTATTCATATTTTATCCCTCCGGGATAATGACTAAATCTATTTCTAAAATATGAGAAGTATTATGTTCCGGTGGTCTATGAAAATTAATTTCTAAATACCAAAAGTTCCTAATGACAAGTGACAAGAGCAATTTCTAAAAGCAGAAGGAATTGCGTCACGCTATTTGGTGTAAGGAGATGATTTTAAAATCCTGAAGGGATTTAATATGAATAGCCTCGCATGAAATGCGAGGATAAGATGGAAGCAAAAGCAAACGAACCCTGAAGGGGTTTAATAATGTTTGATAAAGGATTTTATGTCAGCGTCAGGGCAAAGATGTGTTGAAAGTCTGTCCCAGTCCTAATAGATACTTCCTTTCAACCGGTGTTAAAAATTCATTCGAATTTTATAACTCGTGCTGCGGCCTCCTGCATTTTCTTTCTCTAAAATATCCTTATCAATCAGAAATTGAATATCGCGTAATGCAGTATCAGGCGAGCACTTGCTAATCTTGCTCCATTTGCCCGTTGTTAGTTTTCCATCAAAGTCATCTAATAGTTTATTAATCATCGTTCTTTGTCTTTCATTCAGCAATTTCATATTATGCTTTTCCCAAAATTTAGCTTTACCTAAAACTCCGGTAAGATCTTCTTCAGTTCCAAGGATAGCGCGATCAAGACAGGCCATGAACCAAAGTATCCAATCGGTTATGTCGAGTGATACGCTTTGTGATTTCTCCAGACAAACATAATAATCATTACGCTCTTTTCGTATTTGTGCCGACATGCTGTAGAACCGCTGTGCACTGCCATCGGAGCGGGCCAATTGCATATCAGAGATCGCACGCGCAATACGACCATTGCCATCTTCGAAGGGATGGATGGTGATAAACCAGAAATGAGCAAGGGCCGCTTTCAATACGGGATCGATTTCATGCACGGTGTTGTACCAGTTCAGAAACAGATCCATTTCGGTCGCTACCTTTTCTGAAGCGGGTGCTTCATAATGTATCCGCTCTTTCCCCATGGCTCCGGAAACTACCTGCATAGGACCTTGTTCATCCGTGCGCCAGTTGCCTACTGTAATTTTATACATGCCACTCTGGCCTGTTGGAAAAAGTAATGCATGCCAGCCAAATAATCGGTTCACTGTA
>JANOUH010000149.1:0-16451 GCA_031416795.1 Cytophagales bacterium
CAAAGCTGTCTGGAATTTCGCGAGGCAGTTTGCGCCAGTCTTGTTTGTATTGGTCGGGAAAAACTTCAGCAAACTGGGGTATGCCGTAGTGGGCGAGATTCACCAGGCAGGTAGAGTCATCGATGATTAAACTCACCGGCACACGGTTGAAAGGGTTTACTACTTCGGCTGTCATTGGCGCGGGCTCGGCAAGTACGCGGGTCAGTGGTGATGAGGCCAGAGCAAGGCTACCGATGCCTGCTGCTTTCACAAATTTTCTGCGGGTGAGTTTCATGATCTTATTGCTGTGTTTTTCATAACCAAGGTAAGATGCCGCAATGACTTTCACGAATTTGGATTTTAGTGGAGGCTATTCCTGGAAAATCAGTCGGTCAATAAAATTTGACACAACCAAAGTTGAAACCCATTGTTGGTTATAACCATCCATATAACAGAGCGCTACTATAATAGGCAGAAGCAAAAAGCACCAATTGTACAATGAATGCTATTATACCAATTGCCAGACCTGCCACGGCAAGCTTTCTTTTTTCGCTTTTCAACCCCATGGCACTGAAAACAATACCAGGAATAAAAATCATCGGAACAAATATTCCAATTATTGAACAAGTAATCCCCACAACGGCCATCCAGTTTTTACGGGCATCTCCTTCTTTCACTGGTTCTGCATTGCTCAATTCTTTTACAGATGCTTTGAACGCATTTTTTGTTTGCTTCTTTAATGTCCTGGTTTCGGTCTGAGAAATTCTGGTAACATTACTGGAACCCATTCTTGTTTCACTCTTAAATTCTGCTGGTTTATTTTCAACAGAAACCAAAACCTCTTTGGGAAGAAGCTGTAAACTGGCTTCTGAAACAGTTACATTCTTTGCAGAGGCCACTACATGATTATCGTTACCAGGATAAACGTAATGATTATCCCGAAAGCTGGCGGTATGTTTTGGAGCGCAGGAAACGATTAATAACAGAGCGATCAAGTGAATCGGATTTTTCATAGCTATGTTTTTTTTAATTGCACTGTTGGCATTGATTATTGTATTACTCATGATTATGATTCAAAAATCATTAACCGGTTGGCATATCTGATTGCAACTATTGCAGAGCGAGCTATTATTTTACGCATAAATTGCAATTCAATTGACATAAACAAAAAGGATGTGCCTTTTTCAAAAAAATGTTTTTTCGGATTTTGGTTTTATGGATCTCGAAGTCAGAATGGAAACTTTGTGTGGAAATAGTTACCGACTATTTGTCGACAACTGACAGGAATGGGTTTAGCCCAACGCACCATTCAGACGTTAATTCCAATACTCTTCAATGCCCCATCCAAGTACTATTTCGGTGGTATCGCATTTTGCGACACCATGGTTCCTAATTCGTTTTCAGTCAACTGGTAGTTTTCCGGGTCTAGGCAGAAAAAAATCAATCTGTGAATCTGTGGCTACCAATTATGAGTTTCGTTCATCATCGAAATGCCTTCGCCATTCTCTCCTGCTCTCTTTTTGAAATACCCATTTTTGTGGCAAGCTTATTCCACTGTGCGGTTGATTTTTTTATTGCTGTAATGATTGTGCTGGCTTTTTTAGGAGATACCCTGAAGTAAGGCGCAACTTCAAAGGCAAGGTCGAGATCCAGAGCATTGTCTTTCTCTGAAATGTTCAAGCTTAACCCGGTTGCTTTTTCTACAGGGTTGATATCGTAAGCAGGAGAGAGTTTCCATCCGGTATCAGTAAGTAGGAAGCCGTGGTTGCGCAAATGATCATCGGTGTTGCTTACGCAGATATAAAAAACAACTCTTCTCCAGAGTTCTTCCAGGTCTTCATTAACATGTGCTCCCTGCCTCATAATAAATTCGGCAAGATCAAGGTAACTAACTCCGGCTTCATGGTTGGTTCCATCGGTGTGGCCGAGCAAGGTCATGGCCGAGGCAAAGTGAATGCGCTTGTTTCCTTTTCTATCAAAGCGTTTGGTAAGAAAGGTATGTTGCTTGCTGTAAAAAGTATTTGTCATTGATCTGGTAACATCGAGCCCGGCTTTTATTGCTAACTCATGCACTACCATTTCCCAGGCACCGATGTCGCGGTCATCATTTTTGCTGGGGAATTTTGCAATCCATAGATTTCCTTTTTCATCCAGCACACTTGCCTTGGGCCTTGCACCACCTAGCGATGAGCCGGGCGCCATTAACAGGTTAAGCCATTTTAATTGTTCTGCATCGGGGCTATCTTCTTCTAATTTCAAACTGGCTTGTTCAAGCTCACGGATAGAAGTCCACGGAGGAACTGCCATCATACTGTCATTATTCAGGAAAGATCCTTCTTCATTTTCCTTAAAGCGAAGTGCGCCCATACGATGCCCATCATAAACTCCCAACAGATAATCTGTTTCAAAATAGGTCTTAGCTTTTCTTCCTTCCTGTCGCGCCAGTAGTGCTTCGCGTCTGTCCATTAACACACGGCCCCAGCGGTCGGGTGAGGAGTCGAGGAAAATTCCAAAATTGCTTTTCCCCTCATTGAGATATTGAAGGCCTGAATACAGTTGAAGGTCTGGATCTAAAGCTTGTGAGCCTGATTGCAGCCAGTCATGGTCATATTCAAATGAAAACACTTCTCTGCCTTTCACTTGATTGGCATAGAGCATTCCCATGCTCACAGGTTTTCCGGTATGTATCCAGTCGGCATATACCAGGATGGCTCGTTGTGTTTTCTTTGACATGGCTACTTTGGTTTTTTGGGTGCCCTTTCCTTTACCAGCAGTTTTGCATCCTGAAGTTTTCTTCCAAGTGGATCATCGCCAGCTACTTTCAACAGATCTTTTTCAAGGCTTAACACAAACAGTACTTGCACATAAAAACCAAGCGCTACTGCAGGAGAACCTTTTTCTATTGCCCATAATGTAGTGCGCCCAATGTTTGCCCTTTCCGCCACTTGTTCTGTGCTTAGCTTTCTGCGCAGCCTTGCCAGCTTGATGTTTTCACCAAGCTCGGAAAGTATGCTTATGGTTTTAGGGAATAGCATCGGCTTTTTCGGATTCATAATGTTCATTATTACGAACAAAAGTAATAAATATGTTCATAATAATGAACATTATAAGTTATCCACATCCTTATTCCGAAACGAAACATCAAAGTAATCAAACCATCAGGTCACCAATCACACGAAGAAACATAAAGAGCCAGGCGATAAACGCTGAAGTGGAAAAGACATCGTACTAACTTTGCATTCTTTGCGCCTTTGCGTGCATCATATGAGGCACAGTGATTACAAAGCTGTAACGACCCTTCGTGCTACTTAGAGACTTAGTGTTTTTGTGGTTCAGGAAAGTCTACCTGTCACCAGCCACTCAATTGTATCGGGACGGTTCCCGTTTATTAATGATTGATTTTCCAGATAATAATCATGGGAATATCGCCACCGATTTACTTTCTTTAACAACAAATTAACGCAAACAAGCAATGTCCAAGAAAGTAGTTACACTCGGTGAAATCATGTTGCGCTTATCAACTCCCGATTTCAAACGTTTTGTTCAGTCTGATACGTTTGATGTTACCTATGGTGGCGGTGAGGCCAACGTGGCCGCAGCACTTTGTAACTACGGGCTTCACGGAACCTTCGTAACCAAAGTTCCGAATAACCCCATCGGTCAGTCGGCCATCAATCATTTAAGACGCTATGGGGTAGACACTCAATTCATCGCCCGCGGTGGCGATCGACTCGGCATTTATTTTCTGGAAACCGGAGCTTCCATGAGAGCCTCACAAGTGGTGTATGACAGAGCCGGTGCTTCGATTGCCGAAGTGGATGCTTCTGAATTTGATTTTGATAAAATATTAGAAGGAGCCGATTGGTTTCATACCACGGGCATCACTCCTGCCTTGAGTGATAAGGCGGCTGCATTGACTGAAGCTGCGTTGAAAGCTGCGCGCGCCAAAGGCATCACCACCAGCATCGATCTCAACTATCGCAAAAAATTGTGGAGTAAAGAGAAAGCAAGAGAAGTGATGACCCGGTTATGTCATTATGTGGATGTATGCATCGGTAATGAAGAAGATGCCGACACCACACTGGGGTTCAAAGCGAAAGACACGGATGTTACTAAAGGTGAACTGAACCTGGATGGTTTCAAAGATGTATTCAACCAGATGAAAGCAAAGTTTGGTTTCAAATTCATTGCTTCCTCGTTGCGCGAAAGCCATAGTGCGAGCGATAACGGATGGAGTGCATTGGTATACGATGGAAAGGAATTTTATCACACCAAGCAATACAATGTAAGAATTGTGGACCGTGTTGGTAGTGGCGATAGCTTCGCCAGCGGACTGATCTATGGATTAGTTACCGGCATGCCAATGCCCGAAGCGGCTGAGTTTGGTGTGGCAGCCAGTGCATTGAAGCACACCATTCCTGGCGACCTTAACCATGCTACGCTGAGTGAAGTGAAAGAGCTGATGAAAGGTGATGGCAGCGGCAGGGTGCAACGTTAAAAATTTAATTCTATGATTATCGATTCATTGCATAACGCATCTAAGTATTTCGGTTTACATCCTTCGTTTGCCAAGGCCTTTGAATACATTTCAAAGACGGACCTTCATGCGATTGAGCCAGGCAAATATGAAATCGATGAAGATCGATTGAAGGCTACGGTATTTCAGAAAAGAGGGATGACGGTGGAGGAATCAACGTCCAAGTTTGAATGCCACAACAAGTTCATCGATATACAACTTTGTATTGATGGTGTGGAGAAGATGGGTTGGAAGCCGCGGCAAAATTGTGTTACAGAGAAGGCACCGTACAATGAAGAGAAAGACGTACTCTTCTTTACCGATGCCCCCGATATGTTTTTCGAATTGAACAAAGGACAGTTTGCCATCTTCTTTCCAACTGATGTGCACGCTCCGATGATCAGTGATGATGAGATCAGGAAAATGGTAATTAAAGTAAAAATATAATATGAGTAAAAGTCAGCAGGCGATTGATGCTATTGTAGCACAAGGTATTCTTCCGTTGTATTTCAACCCGGATGAAAACGTAAGTATTGAAATCCTTCGCGCCATACATAATGCGGGAATTAAAGCCATAGAATATACCAATCGCGGTGAAGCAGCATTTAATAATTTCAAAAAGATGGTTGCTGTGCGCAATGCCGAAATGCCTGGTTTGCTTTTGGGTATAGGCACGATCAAAAATTTACAACAAGCCAAAGACTATATGAGCGCTGGCGCGGATTTCATGGTGAGCCCAGGCTTCGTTCCTGAGGTAGCTGCCTACGCCATCACCAACGACATCTTCTATGCGCCCGGATGCATGACACCCTCTGAAATCATTGCCGCAGAAAATGCCGGTGTGAAATTCATTAAGCTCTTCCCCGGAAATATTCTCGGGCCAGAATTCCTCAGCAGCATCAAAGAAATTTTCCCTAAACTTCTTTTCATGCCCACCGGTGGCGTTGACACCACTAAAGAAAGTATTGAAGGCTGGTTCAAAGCAGGTGTGTGTGCGGTAGGCATGGGCAGTAAGCTGATCAGCAAAAAGCTGATGGAGCAAAAAGATTATGCAACCATCGAATCATCTACAAGAGAAGTGCTGTCTTTGATCCAAAGCATAAAAAAATAAGCTACTCACTAATTGATTGGGCGTTATGAGGTTTGAAATACCTTACGCCCTTTTTTTATAAGTTGAGTGAGGTGTTCTTCCAAATGGAGGTTTGTTCCTTTTAGTCCCGACAGAATATCTTCAGCCCAGGTGAGATAGTTCAGCTTTCGCTCCACGGACCAGTTGTCTGGGGGATGATTCACAATGTCATACACATTGCAGCTCTTATCAGCCAGTTTCAATTTCTTTGCGAGCGAGGATTTGTGTGGCGCATGAAGCACCTGAAGTCTTTTGCGTTCTTCTTTCGGTAGATTTTTATCGTCTGTTACTTCGAGCACAATGCCCAACACGGTTTTACCAAAGTGCTGCTCAATTTCTTCCGGTGTAGTTTGTGTGTCTTCAATGGTATCGTGCAGGATGGCCGCGACTAACAGATCGTTATTGTGTTCTTCACCCTTTTCAATAAGAGTAAGGGCAACATTGATGGGGTGGTTGATGTACGGAGTTTCTTCCGTGTCTTTTCTCCGCTGAAAGCGGTGTTTGTCTGCGGCAAAGGACAAAGCCTTTAGCAACCGCAGCGTTTCGGTTTGATTCATAGTATTCATTTAAATTATTGTGATTAAAAGTAAGGCTTGGTTAAAACACGTCACGGATGACATGGCCTTGGTATTTTTCAAGAGGACCTATTTGTAAAACGGTAATCAGGATGAAATAGTTTTGAATAATTCACCTTTCTCATATGTACATTTACTCCATGATTTTTATCCGGATAATTCAGGTGGTATTCTTACGAGGAATGTTTTGTTTTCTGCTGCTCTCCTTTTCATTCAGCAACACGTACAGTCAGCCATCTTCAAAATCTAATGTCATTGCTTTTTACACGGCAAAAAATGATGCGGCCCACATTAGTTTTGTGCATCAGGCCAATCGATGGTTTTCTGCTGCAGCTACAAAAAATCATTTTCATTACGACTCTACGAACAACTGGAGTAATCTTAATAAAGAATTCCTATCTCGCTATCAGGTAGTCATATTCTTAGACACACGTCCGGATGATCCCGCTCAGCGCGAGGCGTTTAAAGACTATATGGATCATGGCGGTGCCTGGATGGGATTTCATTTTGCAGGCTTTGCACTAACTCCTTCGGCTTATCCACAAAATTGGGATTGGTATCATCAACAGTTTTTAGGATCTGGTGAATATCAAAGTAATACCTGGCGACCAACATCAGCCGTGCTGCGCGTAGAAAATAAAAATCATCCGGCAACGAAAAACCTGCCTTCCACATTCAATGCATCGCCCAACGAATGGTATCGCTGGAAGAATGATTTAAGACTTAATCGCGATATACAAATCCTGTTGTTGATTGACTCTACCAGTTTTCCATTGGGCACCGGACCCAAGCAACATGAAATCTGGCATAGCGGCTATTATCCCGTAGTGTGGACAAACAAAAAGTATAAGATGTTGTATCTGAACATGGGCCACAACGATATCGACTATGAAAACAAAACCAACAAGGAATTATCATTCACGTTTGATAATGAAATTCAGAATCGATTGATCATTGATGGGCTGATGTGGCTGGGAAGTAGAGATAAAGGAAAAAGAAAAACAAGATAGGCGTTTTAATAATCTGAACCACCAAGACACCAAGTACACCAAGTCACACAAAGCTCTTCGTGTTCCTTAGTGTCTTTGCGACTTCGTGGTTCAAAAAAATCAATAAGTACAGGAACCATTATCAGCCTTCACATAATACGACTTATAATTCTTTGCTTTAGGATCTTTGCATCCTTTCAGTTCCAGTAATTCTACTTTTCTGAATTCAATAGGGTGGCTTTCACTTTGCAGGGCAATGTATCCTTCTGTAATTGGTGTTCCATCAAGTTTTACAGCTGGATCAAAATTACTCACGACTCCTCCTCCTATTTGAGGCTTGGTATATTTCAGCACGGTATCACCATTGACCATGTGACGAATCAATGAATCGCCCAGTACTAAGAATTCAACATGCACCCATTGATCACCATCATAGGTTTTTGATGTTGAGTTGATGCAATGCGGAGTAAAGAGTGTGTCACCCATGTGTACATCTGTGCCGGGGGTGCAAAGATTAGCTGTTGGTCTTTCACCTTGTCCTAAACCACCGAGAAACTGTGCTTCAATGCTGATCGGAAAATCCTGATCACGCATCATGCTTTGTGCCGACTGGGAATGTAACATGGCTCCGCTGTTGCGCGTTGCCCATCCTTCTCCACCGGTAGCCTGCTCGCCAACAAAGCGATATTCTACGGCTAATAAGTAATATGAAAATTTCTTCTTGTAAAAGATATGACCGTATTGATAACGGAAAGAGTCATACTGATCATAGCTCACCACCATTTTGCCACTGTCGATGCGAAAGGTGTTTCCAAAATTATCGTTGAGTTCATGTTTGGCGATTTTGATGTCCCAATCGTTGAGATCTTTTCCATTAAAAAGTTGAATCCATTCCTTTTCCTCCTTTTTATCAGGAGAGCAAGCAAAGCAAAGGGCAAGGAGAAAGGTGGTTATTAGTAAAGCTTGAGATTGTAATTTCATATTGGATCAAGACAGGTTTTCGTAAAAGTAGATATTCTTTTTTGCTACCTTCAATCTAAACTATCTTTCCTGAAGGAATATTGAACATTATAAATGAAAGATTCTACCCCATTGCGAATAGCTTCGATTGATATACTCCGCGCAATGACTATGATTCTGATGATTTTTGTCAATGACTTATGGTCCTTGAAAGACATACCTCAATGGCTGGAACATGTATCGCCCGGTGTGGACGGAATTGGCTTGGCCGATGTGGTGTTCCCGGCATTTCTTTTTATTGTTGGTCTTTCCATTCCATTGGCACTAGATCATCGCAGAGCAAAAGGAGATACAGCGTGGCAATTGGTCAATCACGTGCTTTTTAGAACTATTGCGTTATTGGTGATGGGCTTATTTCTTGTGAATGGGGAAATATTTAATGAAAGTGTTACGGGCTTACCGAAATCCCTATGGAATCCACTATGTTGTTTTTGCTTTATCATGATCTGGAATAATTATCCCAAAGCCATGAATGCAAAATTGGTTTATGGCGCAAAAGGGATTGCGATCATGGCACTTCTTGCTCTGGCATTTATTTACCGTGGTGGCGAAGAAGGAAATATTCAACGCTTCGCTCCACAATGGTGGGGTATTTTAGGTCTTATCGGGTGGGCATATCTGGCCAGCGGATTGATTGCCGTATTCGCAAAAAATAGGTTTTACATTATTCTTTCAGCCTGGATTTTTTTCTGTGGATTAAGCATGCTTTCACATGCTAAACTTATTCCTGAACTATTTTCATTTCTTCCTGATGCTATTCGTGGAGGCACATTGACCGGCCTCACCATGGGTGGTGTGCTGACAAGTCTGATCTTTCAGCGTTTCAGAAATCGTGGAGATAACAGAACCATGACCTTTGTGTTGATTGCTTTTGCCGCGATGCTGATTGTATTATCCCTGATCACAAGGCCCTATTGGGGATTAGCAAAATTAGGTGCCACGCCCGCCTGGCTGTTCCTTTGCAGCGCCTTTACGATTCTTGCCTTCATGATTATTTATTGGTTGGCCGATGTGAAGGGAAAAGCGACTTGGTTTGCAGCCATTAAGCCAGCAGGAACCGATACCTTACTCTGTTATTTGATTCCTTATTTTGTTTATGCGGCTACACCCGTGTTGGGTATTCACTTGCCAGAAATCATGTTAGTGGGCGGCATAGGTTTATTGAAGTCATTTTTGTTTGCTCTGTTGTGTGTGGTAATAACAAAATGGTTGAATCGAATCGGTGTGCGATTGAGATTGTAGCACATAGAGATTATTCGATAGAATAAATGTTTCGGACTGTGATGAATAAATAGTACAGTCATGATCGTTGTCATGGTTTTTCTGAATAATGAATTCTACATTTCCTATATAAAAAAGGAGGAGATATGAAAAGCAAGGAATACATCAAAGCCGAAGAAAACCTCAAAATTGATCAGGAGAAAAGGTATCAACGTAAAGACAAAAGATTGCAGGTTGAACAACTGACACTGCATAAAGAAACCAAGAAACCGAAGGGCGGAGAAGAAAAGAAGTAGCTTAAGGTCTCACCTGTCTGGCTATTGAGAAACCTCGTTTCTTCAAATCACTTTGCTTCAACGTGTCGTAAAGCAATGGGTTGGTGTGATTAAAATGAATGAAATTGATTTTGCGCTTGGTCTCATTGCTTTCGAATTGAAACAATGACATCGTTTCCATTGCCAGAGGATGAGGTACTTCGTTCATGTTTCGATTGGGCAATTCATCCGCAGATAGAAAAGTGGCATCCAGAAAAGCAACGTCAACAGATTTAACTTGGTCAACAATACTCTTGTTCCACTTGCTCCATTTATCAATATCGGGAATGAATAAGTAGCGCTGTGAAGGCGTTATTATTTTAAATCCTGCTGTTTCAGAAAATTCATCACGGTGAGGAACCTGAAAGGCATGTACAGAAATATTTCGAGGTAATATGATTGGGACATTCTCATTCACCTCAACCAACACGATGTTCTGTAATTTTACCAGCTGACTCCACGGTCCGTTGGTTTCTAGAAATTTTTTTAATCGCGGCAATGCATATACCGGCACGCGATTGCTGTTCATCACTTCTCTTCCTAATTGTAACAATCCGGTGTAGTGCCCCATGTGTGCATGGGTGATAAAAATACCATCCGGTAAAAAGTTGTATTGGTTTTTGGTGTGGCGGGCAAACAACTGAAGTTGCTCTTTAATATCAGGAGTAGCCTCAAACAACCACCATTTCTTTTGTTGGGGATCGACAAGCGCAAGGGATACAACATATTGGGTTAACGAATCATGATCATGAGCCAAAGTGCAGCAGGCTCGTGTGCAACCCATTTGTGGATAGCCACCATCCTGCGCGGTGCCCAGCACAATCATTTCTGTTTGAGCGAAAGTGACGCACGAGTGAAACAGGAGAATGTAAAAGAATAGCCTACGAAAATTCATTGTAGAAAATAACGGGTGTTTCTTCTCCTTACGATCTCACCTCTTCAACACCATCAGGATATTTTGCAAAGCGTCCTTTCTCACGAGGGTGCACGTGTTCATAACTCGGCCAGGGCCAACCGCCAAATTGTGTTCGCTGATATTCGCTCATCGCTTGCTGAATTTCTGCTTGCGTGTTCGTCACAAACGGACCATGCTGTACAACAGGCTCACCAATGGGTTTGCCTTGCAACAAGAGTAAATAACTTTCTGAGTTTCCGTTTTGCAGCACCACTTCCTGATCGGCATGAAGTTCTATTGCCTGGTGTGTAGAAAAATTTTCTCCAGCTATTTGAATGGAGTTGCCTTCATAAAAGTAAAGGGAGCGATTCACTGCAGCAGAAGCGGTTGGTAATTTCCATTGAGCACCGGCTTCCATTTTAATCGTGTAAATGGCTACCTCATGCGTTGCGTCTGCTGCCCAACTATTTGGTGCAGGAGAAGGGGCATTCGTGTTTTCAACTTTACCTGCGATTACTTTCACGTGAGTTGCTTTGCCGCTTGCATCATGATGCACGAAGGTCGGAATAGTATCACCCCACAACATGGCGAAGTGCGGCTCTGTTAATTTTTTAGCTTTTGGAAGATTAAGCCAGATCTGAAAAAGCTCTAGCGGATTTTCTTTGTCTTTATGTAAGAGCGGAAACATCTCACAATGTTGCACTCCTTTGCCGGCCGTCATCCACTGAACATCTCCATTTCCAAAACGGCCTGCTGCGCCTAATGAATCGGAATGATCAACCAACCCTTCCGTAACGACTGTAACGGTTTCAAAACCACGGTGCGGATGAGCAGGAAAGCCCGGCACATGCTCGCCATGATACATTCTCCAGCCTTCTTTGTTAGGGGCAAAATCCTGACCAATAGCTCTGCCTTTCAGTGAAGCTTCAGGGCCCATCACATCATTTCCTTTCGGATAAAAATCCTGATGATGCACGCAAAAAAGAAAAGGATCTTGTGTTTGCCACGGAAAGTCTAATGGCTTTATGGATTTGATTGACGAGTTGTTCATGCTTTAAAGGTATTGAATGATTGGTTAACCAAAATGAGTAGCTAAAAGTTTTACTTCATTTTTATTGATTTTAACATGATGAGGTTTTGAACATTGAATTTTTTAAATTCGTTAACACTAAACTAAATCTGCCATGAAACTATTCGCCTTTATCTTTCTTGTGATTGGCTTGCTCTTCGCGTTTATTGGTTTGGGTTGGTCATATGTTTTTGTAAGGGGTTCCGAGACAACTGGGTTTTCGGAAGAATGGATTGGGCCGCTGGTGTTCACCATAATCGGGTTGGTATTCGCTTCCATTGGAGGCGGTATTTTGTATTATCAGGCAAAGCAAAAAGAGAAGCGCGAGTTGTTGCTACGTTCAGGACGAAAACTTCGCGCTGTAATCTCGAACACGTATTATAACACGACAATTAGTATAAACAATCGTCATCCACTCGTGATCGAGTGCCTGGCGGAGTTGAGTGGAAGCAAGCATACGTTCAAGAGCCATAATGTGTGGGGATCAACACCCTATGAAATTGGTCAGGAAGTAGCCGTGTATGTCGATACCCGCGACAGTACTAATTATTGGGTAGAGGTAGGAGAGTAAATCGTCACCGCTCTAGTTTAAAGTTTGGCTCAAGAGCTGGTCGCTTATCCGCATTAACTACTTTCCATGCCGTGCGATAAATCCACTGCGTCATCTTCAATAATTTTTCATAGTCGATATTCTGTGCATTATCCTGTGGTGTATGATAATCCGGATGCAACATGGTGGTGTACATCAAAGAAGGAATATTTAATCGGGCATACGGTAAATGATCACTGCGAAAAAACCATCCTTCAACGTGCGTGGGCTTGTCCCAAAGAGTATCCAACTTAAATTGAGGTCCTTCGGCATTGGCTTCCATGGCCATATTCACCAGATCGGATGAGCTTCGGTGTGGAGATTGTGATCCCAACAAAGCGGCACTATCCGGATGATTGCGACCAATCATATCACCATTAAGGACCGCCACCATAGAAAAAAGCGGAACGGTAGGATGCGAAGTAAAATAGCGTGATCCAATTAGTCCGCGCTCTTCAGCACCATGAATCACCAACAAAGCCGAACGCTTTCCGGGATACTTCTTTAAGGCACGTGCCGTTGCTAACATGGCCACGTTCACACTCACATTATCATCGGCACCATGATACACGGAATCATTGCCGATCACATTGCGAATGCCGTGCGCGTCAGGATGACCACTCAGCACAACATATTCTTTAGACAGGATTGGATCGCTGCCTTCTACTTTCCCAATGATGTTAACCGATGGATACGTGAAGCTCTCCAACATCAAAGACGCATTCAATATAAGTCCTTCTGCGTTGATCCATTCCGATGCGTTACTATGCAACCACATCACGGGGGCTTTAGGTGTTGGAGCAGGAGAAGCTCCTTCATTCGCAAAGGTGCCAAGAATCAAATTCTCCATGGCATAAGGCCAGGCATGTTCCGCATATTCGTCATTGATAAAAATCACAGCGGCTGCTCCTTTGTTGAGCAGTTCATTGCCATATTTACTCATCACGAGTCTATTGTAACGCCATTCCGGCAACGAAACATTCCGGTTGATTCCGTCAGGAACAACTTGCACAGCAACGGCCTTACCCTGCACATTCAAGGTATTAAAATCTATTTTACTTGCTTCTCCGAGATAAACAACGGGAGCGCTTAGCTGCGTTGGTGCGACTTGCGTAAGCAGCACATCGCTCCACAGTTTCAAATTATGACCTCCTATGCTCACGCTACTGGAAGAAGAAATCCGGTGACGCTGCATGGAGAAAAATTGAAAGTAGGTTCCATCATCTCCTGCCGGAGCGATTCCGGCTTCGCGCATTCTTTCGGCAAACCACATCGATGCTTTTAATTCATCAATCGTACCGGCTCCGCGACCATTAAAATGAGGATCGGCCATGGCGTACACTTCTTTTTTTAAATCTTCCAGCTTTATGGTTTGTAGACCAGCTGGCTTTTTAGATTTATTTTTTGTTTGTGCCTGGGTAGAGATGGAACATACTGATGCAATTCCAAAAGCAACAATCCAAAGAATCTTCATCGTGGAGGGGAGGTTAGATTGAATAAGAAAAAGTAATCAGTTCTGTTTTTTATTTAGCACACCCGGGTTTACACAGGTCACCATATTGCCGGTCTTATAAAATTCAATAATATTTTCGGCAGCGAGTCGCGCCATACCATTTCTTGCTTCAGCGGTAGCGGAACCAATATGAGGAAGCACCGCAACATTGGGCATTTGCAACAATGGATTGTTTGCATGCATCGGCTCTGGATTTGTTACATCCAGACCAGCGCCCCAAATCGTTTCCGTTTGCAGCGCCTCAATAAGATCTTCTTCATTGTGAACCGAGCCACGGGATGTGTTGATGAAGATTGCATTCTTCTTCATTTTGCTGAAGGTCGTCTTGTTAAAGAGTCCACGCGTTTCATCACTCAATACACTGTGCACAGACAGCACATCACTTTGCTGTAATAGTTCATCAAACGACATGTAGTGTGCATCATAAAGTTTTTCAGCTTCAGCGTTACGGGTTCTGTTGTGATACAGAATATTCATATTGAACGCTCCGCGACAGCGCTGCGCCATCACCATACCAATTCTTCCCATTCCAAAAATGCCGAGTGTCTTTCCAGTAAGTTCTACGCCTAGATTTTTTAAAGGTTCAAATTGTTTCCATTCGCCTCGCTCAATCGTTTTGTGCAGGTAAAACATTTTGCGCGAAACGGCAATCATCAACCCGAAAGCAACATCGGCTGTAGCGTCACTGAGCACATCGGGTGTATTGCTCACCGGAATTTTCATTCGTGTCGCTTCTTCCACATCGATGTTATCATAACCTACTGCAAATTGTGCAATCACTTCCAGGTGTGAACACCGGCTGAAAAAATAATTGTCGAGCTTATCCGCGCCAAGGGATATAAGGGCATTGACTTCCTTTGCCCGTTCTATCAATTGCGGCTGGGTCATTGGGCCACTGCCTTCCCACATGCTTACTTCAAAACCTGATTTCGTGAGCATTTCATAAGCCTTGCCGGGAATAATGCGGGTAATGAGTACTTTTTTTGACATAACGTATTGAAATATATCTGGATGTTTTATCCTGCATGTAAAGATACGATCATTTCTTCTTTCGGGTTTTCTTTGAGGCCTTCGCAAACTTGTTGAATTCAAGGGAGAGGTTGATCCAATACGTAAAATCTTTCTTTGATTTCATTCCGTCCTCACATACAAAGATATAGCCCTTCATCGGCCGGCCTGTAAAGTCCATGATTCGGCAACCTGTATGTTCTAGCGCCTCATCCTGAACATCCGGGTTTATACGACACATCATCTCATTTTTAACAACACCGACACACATTTTATTGTTTACCATAAAGCAAACACCGCCAAACATGGTTTTTTCAATAGTCTTCGGAACATCCATCAACGCTTCACGGATCCGATCTACTAATTTTTCGTTGTAAGCCATTGAGCTTATGGGTGCTTGATGAATTTATTTATTATTGGAATAACCAGCTCAGGAGTTTCCTCCATCGGCACATGACCTACATTTTCTAAAATAGTTAAGGTATCTACCAGAAGATCGCGTTGAAATTTATAGGCATTGTCAACGGGAATCAATTGATCTAATGCTCCCCAGATTACCAGCGAGGGCATAGCTAGTTTGCTTATGAGCGTGGTGTCGCCAGACTGATCATTTTGCAGGCGGATTAATAGGGCATTGCGATTTCCTTCGCGGCAGGCCATATCACGATATTGCTGCACCAGTTCATCGCTCACCAGGCTTTTATTTCCATACGCATCCTCGAGACTTTTGCGAACAATTGAAATGGGCGTGATGATTGTCAATAAATTTTTTAACACGGGGATTTTCCCTAATGTAAAGGCCAACGATCCTTTTGCATTATGAATAGGATAACCAGCAGGATCAATTAAGATCACTTTCTTTACATGATCAGGATAGGTTGCGGCAAAATGAAAGGCAATCAGTCCACCTAATGAATTTCCGGCCAGGTAACATTGTGTTACGTTTCTCTCTCGAAGAAAGCTATTCAGAAACGCAACATAATTTTTGATGCTGTAATCCTGTTCCGGATTGGGTCCAGTTAATCCAAAGCCGGGCAAATCCATTCGGATAACACGATGATCTTTGATCCATTCTTTCGCGCAAGCATCCCATGTTAGCAACGAAGAAGAAGTGCCATGTAAAAGCACCAGGGGCACTGTGTCTGTTGATGGGCCTTCATCACGGAAGTGAACATCCATTCCTCCTAACGAAATAAACTGCGATGAGCTGTTAGCATATTTTTCTTTCACCTGATCAACGGGAATATCGGGTTGATAGAACGCAATCAGCAATAGCACTATGAAAGAGAGGGTCATTCCTGATATCAATAGAATAATTTTATTTCGCTTGTTCATCTGCAATTTGAAATCAACACTCATTCTAAATGGATGCGCCAAATACATTATTCTGCAAAAACTCATTCCTGAATTTTCCTTCCGGATCATAGCGGGTAATCAATTTTTGAAAGTCATCGAACTTTTCGTAGCGCGATTTCAGTGTTTCAGGAGTAATCGTAAATAATTTTCCCCAATGCGGCTTAACATTAAACGGTGAAAGCTTTTCTTCAATCTGTGGAAGCAATGCGTTAACTCCTTCAATATCTTGTTTCAATGTGAAGTGGATGGCTACGCTCGGCTGATGATAACAAGGACTC